>NZ_ADGX01000012.1 GCF_000177675.1 Parafrankia sp. EUN1f | reverse complement strand
TCCGCCAGCGCGGCGAGCGCGAACGCCGGACCCAGCCACCAGGCCGGCGGCCCTGCCGAGGCGCCGAGCGCCAGGGCCGTGGCGGCGCAGGCGAGCGCGGGCAGCGCGGGCAGCAGCGCCGTCCGTCCGCCCAGGACCAGCTCGGTCCCGGCCAGCGCCGCCGCGCCCACGATCAACAGCACCGCGGCAAGTTCCGGCCCGGAGGCCCGGACCGGCAGCGTGGTCGTCAGCAGCCGGCGGGGCCCGTCGAGAACGGCCCGGCCAGGAGCGGCGGCGAGCAGGGCGTAGGCGATCAGCCCCGCGGCCGCCACCGCGGTCCGCTGGCCGTTTCCGAGCCGGTTCCTCACGGCGACGGCACCGCTGAGCACAACCGGAATCACGGCCGCGCCGATCACGAGGAGCTCGAACCGGCCGACCGGCCCGGCCCGGTGGTATCCGCCGAAGACCGGGGCGAAGGCCAGTCCGGCCAGAGCGGACTGCGTCCCCACCGGCAGCAGGGCGAGCACGGTGCCCCGCTGAGCACGGCCCGAGGCCGTTGCCCGCGGGCTGGCCGCGGCAGCCGTTCCGGCCGCAGCCGGAACGGTCTCGGCGGTGGCGTGGGCGGTGGTCACGGCGTACCCAGCCGACGCCAGGCCGCGATGACGGCGACGGCGGTCGCGGCGCGGAGCACCACCGTGCCCGGCCGTGGCACCGCCACCGGCGGAGCCGCCGCGGATCGGTCCTGGTCGGCCCGCAGCTCGGCGACCACGACCAGCCGGTGCCGCCCTGACCGGGACAGTAGCGCCGCGGCCGTACCGTCGTCGTGGCCGGTCACGACCACGACGCAGCCACCGGGGGCGATCCGCTCGAATGTGTGCAGCACCGGGGTGAACGAATCATCCGTGGTCGGCAGGGCCGCGGCGAGCCGGTCCAACGGATCGCTGCCCGCTGTCTGCGCCGGGTCCTCGCCGAGGATCCGCAGCGTCGCGCGCTCCGGGCGGTCCCGCGCCGATCCGGCCAGCCGGCCGAGCGCGAACGAGGCGGCGACCTCGACCGCCTCCTCGAACCGCTCGGGGTCATAGACCCCGGCACGGGTGTCCAGCACCACAGTGACGGTCGGCTCGTCGCTGTCCACGTGCTCCCGCACCATCAGCCGGCCTGTCCGGGCGCTCTGCTTCCAGTGGATGCGACGGGGGTCGTCCCCCTGCGCGTACTCCCGCAGCGAGACGAAAGCCGCACTGCCCGCGTTCGCTGATGGACGGACCTGGCCCTCCATGTCGAGGACGACCCCAGCAGGGGCGTGGCGCAGCGGGTGGACCCGCGGGCGCACCCAGACCGTCAGCTCGCCGGCGACGACCCGCGAGCGGCGAAATATTCCGAGCAGGTCGCGCCGCTCGACCGTGACCGGACCGAGACGGAGGACACCGCGCCGGACCCCGGTGACGGGGTAGCGCACGGTCCGCCGCCCGCCGCGGGCCAGACCGGCGATGGCCACCTCGACCGGTTCACCCTGGATTCGGTCGACCGCTACCAGCCGCGGGCTGGGCCACCGGGAACTGTTACTAGCGGTGATACTGCCCAGGGTGACGTCGCCGACGGTGAGATGACCTGATCGCACCGTGCGGTCCACCGTGAGTCGGGGCCGGACCAGCACGGATGCCCCAGCCAGAAGTACCGCGGCCGCCCAGGTCCCCGCCAGGGTGACCAGGAGTGGGAAGCCGGCGGCCATCCCGAGAGCGCCGGTACCGGCCGTCGTGGCCATGACTCCCCAGCCGACCCGGGTGACCACCGGCTCGCGTGCCGCTGTCGCGAGCGCCATCGAATCAGACCGCGTCGGTGGTGGTCGGCACCGGGACACCGGCGAGCACATCGTCCACGACGTCGGCCACCCGCGTGCCGCGCACGTCGGCGTCGGTGGTGAGCACCAGCCGGTGCGTGAGAACCGGCCGGGCAACCGCCTTGACGTCGTCAGGGACGACATAGGGCCGTCCCTGCCCATAAGCCAGGGCCTGCGCCGCCCGCAGCCAGCCGAGACTGCCGCGTGGGCTGAGACCGAGGCGTAGCTCGGGCCGGGTCCGGGTTCGCGCCGCCAGGCTGGCGATATAGCGGACGATCGACGGCGCGGTGTGCGCGGCTCGGACCATACCGATCATCTGGTTGACCACCCCAGGGGAGGTCACCGCCCCGAGATGAGGCGCCTCGGCTGCCGGGCCGCCGGAGAGAATCGCCATCTCGGTGTCAAGATCCGGGTAGCCCACCGAAATGCGCATGAGGAACCGATCCAGCTGGGCCTCCGGCAGGCGGTAGGTTCCCTCCAGGTCGATCGGGTTCTGAGTGGCCAGCACCATGAACGGTCGAGGCACCGGATGCGTTTCGCCGTCCACGGTGACCTGCTGTTCCTCCATCACCTCCAGCAACGCGGACTGAGTTTTCGGCGAGGCCCTGTTGATCTCGTCCCCGACGACGACGTTCGCGAAGACCGCGCCTCGCCGGAATTCAAACCGACCTGTCTCGGCCCGCCACATCGAGATTCCGGTGATGTCGGACGGGAGCAGGTCCGGCGTGAACTGGAGACGCTGCCAGGTGCCGCCGACGGAGGTGGCGAGCGCCTTCGCCAGCGAGGTCTTACCGACTCCCGGGACGTCTTCCACCAGCAGATGGCCGCCGGCGAAGAGACACGCGACCGCCAGTCGAACCACATCCGTCTTGCCATGGACGACTCTCTCGACGTTCGCCACCACGGCGTCGTGAACCTGGCGGAAGGCGGTTCCGTCATCGGAGTAGTTCGGGTCACCTGAGTAGCCCAGGTCACCGGAGTAGCTCGGGTCACCATGACGGTCGGGGCCGCCATGCGAGCCGAACGGCTGGCGGGCGTCTTCCGACCGGGGAAGGTAGGTCATTCTTTCCTCGCGAGATCGGGCGTGTTCGGGTCGGTCATCGGGCGGCTATGTCCAGGCACTCCGGTGCCGGAACGGCCGGGCTGGGAGAAACCTGCGCGGTCCGGACCACGGCCGCGGCGCGGAAGCAGTGCCGGCCTTCGGCCAGCCCTGGGAACAGGCGGGAACGCTGGCCGGCGGGCAGCGCGATGTCGGATTCCTGGTTCAGGTACACGCGGTACTCGACCGCGCCGGGCAGATCCGTTCCGGCCGAAAGCGAGACCCTGGCGGCATCTGGGCCGGCCGCCTCGACCGTGATGGCGACGGGCACCAGGGACCATTCGGCGGCCGTGGTGGGTGGTGGGGCGGCCGGTGGGCGTTCGCGCAGCGCGAGGCCCACCCCGACGCCGGCGCCGGCGAGCAGCGTGACCAGCACGGCCGCCGCGAGCCTCCACCACCCCTGCCGCGACGACGGGACATCCTTGGCCGGCGGCCGCGGTGGGACGGCGACCGTGGCATCCGCCGTCAGCAGCGATTCGGCGGTCCGCCTGTCCGCGGCCGGCGCCGACCGCTCCGGACCAGCGTTGTCGCCTCGGCTGTCGATGCTGGTGAGCAGACGTGCCAGCTCGGCGGCGCTCGGTCGTTCCTCCGGATCCTTGCGCAGGCATCGCTCGACCGCGCGCCAGAGCGGGCCGGGTAGGTCCGCGGGTCGTTCTGGCCGCTGCTGGAGATGCGCGAGCATCAGCGCGGCCTCGTTGTCGGCGTCGAACGGCCGCCGGCCGGCGAACAGCTCGTAGGCCAGGACCCCGAAGGAGTAGACGTCCACCGCCGGTGTCGGCGGCCTCGCCGCCGCGAGTTCCGGAGCCAGGTAGGCCATCGTTCCCATCAGGCGGGACGAACGGGTGAGCGACGAGTCGCCGGCCACCCGCGCCAGCCCGAAATCGGTCAGCCGGGCGACCGCGGTCGCGCCGCTCCGGTCGATCAGTACGTTCTCGGGCTTGACGTCCCGGTGCACGATGCCGGCCTCGTGCACGGCGGCCAGGCCTTCCGCCACCTGGGCGAGCAGGCGGCGGGCCTCGTCCCGCGGGAGCCGGCCGGCCGTGATCATCCCGCGCAGGTCGGGGCCGTCCACCAGTTCCATGACGATCGCGAGCGTCTCGCCCTCGATGACCAGGTCGAGGACGCGCACGACGTTGGGGTGGCGCACTTTGGGCATCGCATGCCGTTCACGGACGAACCGGGTCACCGTCTCCGGCTGCTCCGCGAGATCCGAGCGCAGCACCTTCACCGCGACCGCCGAGCCGGTGTCACGCCGCCGCGCGCGCCACACCTGGCCGGTGGCACCTCGACCAATCGGTGTGTCGAGCAGGTACCTGCTCCCGAGCTCTCTCCCTCCCTCCCCGTTGTTCCCGCCGTCCCTGGTGGGGCGCGCGGACGCTCCCGGTGCCGGCGCCACCGGAAGTGGAGCGGTCGGCGGCCGGGTTTCCAGCTGTTCGAACGAGCGGGCCAGCAGACTGCCGAACTCACCGGCCGACGCCGGGCGCTGCCGGGCCTGCGGCGACATCGCCTGGCGGACGACATCCACCACGGCCGTCGGGACTCCGCAGCCGGCCAGGTCCGGAACGGGGCCGGTCAGGGCCCGGAGTGCCACGTCGTCATCGCCCACCTCCAGCCCACCTGTCGCCGCGTAGGGCATCCGGCCACACAGCAGGGTGAACACGGTCGCCGCCAGCGCGTACACGTCGGAGGCAACAGTCCAGTCCTCTCCCCCGATCACATCCGGTGGCCGGTAGCCGGGGTTCGGGCCCGGGCCGTCCGGGGCAAGCGCGGGCAGCAGTGGGTGCGCAAGGACGATCTCCCCGGCCGGCGCCGCCAGCAGGTTCGCCGGCGTGATGTTCCCGTGCAGGATGTCGGCCTGGTGCAGGGCGTCCAGCGCCGGGCAGATCACCGCGACGACACGCAGGATGTCGTGAGCGGCCAGCGGGCCGTCCGCGCGCAGCCGATCGGCGAGCGACCCGTCGGCCCGGCCGCTGACCAGGAAACAGGAGCCGTCGTCGGCGAGGCCCGCGGCCAGCAGCGGCCAGAGCCGGGGGTGGTGCGGGGCGGAACGGAGATCCTCGGCCTGGTCGAGAACCCGGCCGGCGGTGGCCGGATCGAGCTGACCGACGAGATGCACGGCGACGGCGAACTCGTCGACGAGGCGGGTACCGGCGACGACAGGCCCCAGCCGGCCGGAGGCGAGCTCCGGTCCGAGGCGGTAGCCGGGGAGCCCGTCCGCCGGGTGAGCCCGGGAGCGTCCCGTGTTGCCGGTCCGCCCGAACTGCCCGGTGTGCCCGCCCCCGGCCCGCCCCGTGTGACCTGGGTGCGGCGGAACGTGTCCGGGCTTGGGTACTTTCACGATCCGGCGGTCCTCCCGGTCACGCGACGAGACCGGCAGATGGCCGGAATCGGAGGAGCCGGGACGACTGGATCCGGACCACTCGGAACGAAAAGGTAGCGCGGCGGCGGAAGGCGGTCGGATCGCGCCGTTGAGTGAGAGCGTCACGATCTGACTCCCGCTCCCGCTCCGGTGGTGGCGGCGGCGGTTCGCGGGTCGCCATGGTCCAGCACCTGGACGAACTGGTGGCGCCCGCGTGCCACCAGCAGCGCGCGGCCCGCCGGCCACTGCCCGAGCACCGACCGGGGCAGCCGCAGGTCGAAGACCTCGCCATCGGACGGCTGGGCCGGACAGAGCAGCAGGCCGGACCTGGAGCGCCGAGTACCCGCGATCCAGCCGCGGTAACGGGCGGCGACCAGATCCTCCGTGGTGCCGGCGAGTACCAGCAGCGAGCCGGTGTCACGGGCGCCGCGTAGGAACGCTTCGAGCAGGTCCGACACGCCGAGGTCGTCGACAAGCTCGGCGTCGTCCACGACGACCGCGACCGCCGTGCGTGCGTCGCGCACCTCCTCCAACCGCCGGGCCAGCTCCGCGCAGTTCTCGACGACCGCCCGGACACCGGGCAGTCCGGCGAGCCCGCGCAGCGGCGACGGTCGCGGGGCGAGCGCTATGACGGGCAGCTCACCGCCGACCCGACCCCGCAGGGTCGTGACGATCGAGACGAGGGCCCCGCTGCGGCCTGAGCCCGGCGGGCCCGCCACCACGAAACAACCACCGAGGGCGGCCAGGTCGATGTCGACCGCGGCGAGTTCGTCGCCGCCGACGGCCGGCGCACAGACCCCGGGGCCCCTCGCGGGGCCGGCCGGCCCGGTCAGCTCTGCCTGGGTGACCCGGTCGGGGAGCGGGTCAAGGCGCCGCGGCCCGCGACCCGCCGGGACGGGCGAGCGGCCGACGAGCCCCGCAACCAGCGCACCGATGTCCGCCGGGTTGTGGCGGGCGATCTGCACCTGCTCGCCGGTGGCGGCCCAGAGCGCCCGCCCCGTCGGCATCCGCGTCGGTACCCCGCGCCGGTCCACCCCGCAGACGCTGTAGTCCTCCCGATCCGCCTGGCGCAGCACCAGCCGGGACTCGACCAGCCCGCTGAGGCGATAGCCGAAGCCAGACCGGTCCGTGCTGAACAGCACGGTGATTCCGACGGACGACCCGTGGCGCAGCAGGCGCTCCACGGCCTCGATGAGCCGGCCGCCGTCGATCTCGTTGTACCGGGCCTGGAACGCCTCGATCTGGTCGAGCAGCACAACCAGATAGGGCAGCCGGTCCGCTGGGGCGGCCGCGGACCGCTGTTCGGCCAGCGAACTGTGACCGTCCGCCGCCAGGCGTTCGCGACGGCGGGTGATCTCCTGATCGAGGAAGGCGACCAGTCGGTCGAGGCGGGCCGAGTCCGCGCCGTCGATGACCGCGCCGGTGTGCGGCAGCGCCGCCAGGCTGCGCAGGCCTCCGTTTCCGCAGTCGATCACGTACAGGTGCGCGTCCTCCGGGCCGGCCGCCTGGGTCAGGCTCGCGGCCACGGTGCGCAGCGCCGTCGACCGGCCGCTGCGCACCGTGCCGATCACCGCGACGCAGCCGGTGCGCTCCAGGTCGAGGACGAACCGGCGCTGGAGCTGTTCGGATGGCAGATCGGCCAGACCGATCGGCAGCCGGACAGGCGTGCCAGCCCCCTTCCCAGTCCCAGCCCCGGCGTCGGTTCCCGGCCCGGCGCAGGCCGCGGCCGGATCATCGCCGGTGGGGAACGCCGCGAGCTCGGCGCCGGTCAGCACCTCAGGCAGCGGATCCAGCCAGGGCCGCCGCGGTCCGGTGAACCCGTCCCGCTCGGCTGCCGCCCGGAGATCGGAAATGATCGCATCGAGATCCGTCCGGCTCGACGTCGCTTCCGGCGTGACCGCTCGGGAGACCGCGCCGGCCTCGGCCAGACCCCGGGCGACCACCCGCGGGATTCCAGCGCCGGCCGGACCCGCGGTTCCGGCGGCTTCGGCGGCTTCGGCGGCTTCGGCGGCTTCGGCGGCTTCGGCGGCTTCGGCGGCTTCGGCGGCTTCGGCGGCTTCGGCGGCTTCGCCTGGCCGCGCCGGGTCTGCCAGGGCCGGGCCCCCGACCCTCGCCGCCTGGAACAGAGCGAGCTCACGGTGACCGGTGCGCAGGTAGGCGCGCCCAGGCTGGGCACTGGACAGCTGGGCGGCATCCGGCACGCCGATGACGTCCGTGCTGTCCTCCCGGCTGGTGACCCGAAGGCAGATCCGGAGATTGACATTCGCCCGCAGGTCAGGGGTGACGACGCCGGCCGGCCGCTGGGTGGCGAGAATGAGGTGGATCCCCAGGCTGCGCCCGCGCATGCCGATGCCGACCAGCCCTGGTACGAAGTCCGGCACCTCCTCCACCAGGGTGGCGAACTCGTCGACGATCACGACGAGCCGCGGCAGGCCTGGCCCCGTCCGCCCCGGCCCGGCGACCGCTTCGCGCTCCGCCAGCGCCCACAGCTCGTCGATGTCCCGGGCACCGGCCACGGCCAACAGCCGTTCCCGCCGGCGGAGCTCAGCTCCCAGCGAGTCCAGAACCCGGTTCGCGTGGTGGCCGTCCAGGTCGGTGACAAGGCCGACGCAGTGTGGGAGGGCGGCGGCCGCCGTGAACGCGCTGCCGCCCTTGTAGTCAACAAGCAGGAAGGTCAGGGCGTCCGGTGGGTTCGTCTGCGCCAGCGAGGCGACCATGGTCTGCAACAGTTCGGACTTCCCCGCGCCGCTGGTCCCGGCGACAAGCGCGTGCGGGCCGTCCCGGCGCAGGTCGGCGCTGACCGGCCCGTCCACGCCGACACCGAGCAGCATCCGGGTCGATGGTCCAGCCGGACGGGCCAGCGCCGTCACGCCGGCCGCCTTCGCCAGCTCGGTGTATCGCACCGTCGCCGGCAGCTCGGCACACCGGGCGGAGCCGAGCAGGCGCAGCGGCCGCAACGCGCGGGCGATCCGCCCGGCCAGTTCGGCGGAGACGCCGTCGGCGAGCACGCTGTCGACGGGCTCGGCGCCCGGCTGGCTGACCCGCAGCCGGCTGCCGCCCGCGCCCTGAGCGGCCAGCGTGGCGCGGCACTCGTCGGGCAGGCCCTCGGGCTCGTCGTCCAGGCACAGCACATACACGCGAGCCGTGGGCCCGTCGCGGAGCAGATCGGTGAATCCCCGCAGCGACCGGGCCTGCCGGGCACCGTCGACCACGACCACATAGGCGCGGCCGTCCGCGGCCGGTCCGTCGACCTCGGGCCCGTCCACCGTCGCGCTGCCGGCAAGCGCGCCACCGGCCGCGGCGCGGCGCCCGGCGATGATCGTGCGCAGCTGGGCGATTCTCGCCTCCGCCTGGTCCGTGTCCGCCCCGACCAGGCGCCACGGCCCCCCTGCGGCGGTGGCGCCCGGCCGAAGGTGTTCGAGCCACAGCAGCCACTCCCAGGCGGGGGCGGCGTCCGGGCGGCTGGTCAGCAGAACCAGGCCGACTGTGTCCGGGTCGTGCAGGACCGCGAGCTGGACGAGCAGCGCCCGGCTCAGGGCAAGCACCGTCGGCCGCGGGCCGGCCAGGCCGACGACCCCGAGCGTGGGCAGGTCGACGAGCTCCGGCACGAGCCGGCAGGTGGGCATCGTGACAGCGGGGGCGGCTCCGGTGACCCGGGCCGCCAAAGCACGGTCGACCAGGCCGCAGCGCAGCAGCAGGAAGTCCTCGTCGCGCGGACGGCGTTCCCACAGCCGTCCGCCGGGGCCCTGGGCGATGGCCAGCAGCGTCGCCGGGTCAGGGAATTCCGCCCGCAGCCTCCGTCCGCTCTCGGTGGCGTGAGCGCGCAGATCGGCGTCCAGCCGCTCGAGTACCTGGTCGTGCTCGGCGGTCAGGCGCCGGTACTCAGCCCGGCCACCGCGCCGGTCGCTCCACGCGCTCACCAGCAGCATCACCGGCGACAGCACCATGAAAGCGAGGTAGTAGCGGGCACCCGGCATCACCAGGAACATCACGGCGGCGGCGATCAGCGGTAGCACCACCGACGCGACCGGGAACCGGAACGCCCGTGGCTCGGTGGGCGCTGCGGGAGCGTCGAACACCGGCTCCGCGCGCGCTCCGGGGATGCGCGGCGGCCGGTTCACCAACCAGCCGAGCTGGCCGGGGTCCGGGCTGAGAAGGGCCGCGGGGCGAGCTGGCCGCCGCAGCGCAAGCACCGTCTCGCCCAGTTGGAAGACGTCGGCCTCCCGCAGGACGGCGGGGCCGTCGAGCCGGAAACCGTCCCAGGCGACGCCGTTGCGGGAGTCCAGGTCGCGGAGCTCCACCGTCTCCGGCGCCGTGATCGTCAGACCAGCGTGTTCCCGACTGACCTCCGGGTCGTCCAGCACGATGTCGCTTGCGGGGCCACGCCCGATCCGCACGTCGCCCCCGGCGGGCAACGGCACCGTCAGCCCGGCGTCCAGGCCACCGACCACCGCCAGCTCCCAGGGGCCAGGTGCGTCCGCTGCCGCAGGGCTGGTGGTGGGTTCGGCGGCCGGGTGGCCCAGACCGACGACCGCCCCCGGCATCAGCCCGGCGTCGCGCAGCGTGCTGTCGTCGTCCAGCTGGGTCCCGCCGAGGAAGAGCGCCCGGTCCGCGGCCTGGAACGCACGCACCGCTGCCCGGACATCACCGACCCGGGTGTGCGGCCCGGCATCGGCCCAGACACGGTGCCGCCCGCCGTCGACGTCGACGAGTTCAAGGTCGAGATCCATCGCGCTGCCGCCCGCCGCTGCCAGTCTCCGCCGCCCCGACCGGTCAGGAGCCGGCGGCCGTCAGCGCTTCGGCCCGGCGGCGGACCTCGTCCGCGGCGGCGGTCAGCGCGGCCGACAGACTGCGCAGCGCCGGCCGGTACTCCGTCTCCCAGGAGGCACGGAACCTGTCCGCGGCGCCGCCCTTCCAGTGGGCGTTCTGCAACTGGGTGGTCAGCTCCGACAGCAGCGTGTCGACAGATCCACTCTGCCGCCTGAGGCTGGTGTTCAGAGCATTGAGATCACCGATCTCGGCACCGATGACGGCCATGCGACACACCTCCGGACTCCTCCCGCGGCGGATCCGCGGGACGGGACCGACGGTAGGGATCACCGCCCGGCGCGGGAATCGGAAACCCTCCCCATTGACGGCGTCGCGCGGTGGTCAGCGTCGCAGCAGCCGCAGGTCATCCCGGGTGATCAGACGGGTGGTGATGGCGTACTCGGCAAGCTTGGTCAGAGCGTTCCACCCCATCAGGTTCGGGACGCCGGCGTCGGTCAGCCTGACCCGCAGATGCTCGATCCGTTTCACCAGGGTGGTGCGTGGGACATCCAGCCGCTTCGCCGCCGCGGCGTAGCTGCGTGGGTACGGGTCGTACCGGGGCGGATCCTCCAGGTAGCCGGCGAACAGAGCGACCAGAGCGAGCCGGTCCGCACTGTTGATCATCACCTTCTCGCCGGCGGCGGTGAGTGTGCCCGTCGCCGGCACCGGGGCACTGACGCCGTCTCCTCCGCCGTCGACTCCGTCGCCACCGGCGCCACCGGCGCCACCGTCGCCTGTTCGGCCTGGTCCGGCGACGGCCACCCGCAGCGAATAGACCCGGTCGGCGCCTTCGAGGACGACGCGGACCGGGCTCTCGACCGCGACCCGCCGGCCCGGTGGGACGACACTGCGCAGGCCGAACTCGTCCACGACCGCGAACAGCCGCTTGTCGCTGTCGTTCGACAGCCACCACAGGCTGCCGTCACCCTCGCTCTCGACCGAACCAGCGATCCGAGAGATCGCGGCGTCGCCGGCGGCCAGCCGCACTGTGCATTCCAGCGAGCGGCCGAAGGTCAGCCGCTGCCCGGCGGACAGCGGGAACACCTGACCGTCGTATTCGACCTGACCGGTCATCTGAGGGAAGCCCTTCCCATTGCGGTTGTGATGGTTCGTGTCCATATCATCGCGCCGAGCATCACTGAGCCAAGCGCCGACAGGGAGATCCGTGAGCCCGCGACCGCGAACCGCAGCCGCCACCTCCGCCACCGCGGACCGCCGGCGGCGGAGGCGGCGCCGATCAGCACCGCTCTCGCGGCTGTCGTCCTCACGGCGGCGCCCGGTGCCGAGCCTCGCGGTGCTGCGGGGCGGTGGCCGGCCGCGCACCCGCCTGGCCCTGGCCGCCTTGCTCCTGGTCGGGGCTGCCGCCGTCTCGACCGGAACCGGCTACCGGGCGTCCCAGGCCGTGCTGGGTGACGCGAGCACCTATCTGCCGAGCGGTCACACCGTGGCGCACGTCAACGGCATCACGGGTGAGGCGGACGCCCAGGTCCAGGGCTCCCTCGCCGCCGAGCGGGAACGTCTGCAGACGGTGGAGGTCGGCGGTCAGCTTTACGTCGTCAACCAGGACACCGGCGTGCTGTCCCAGGTCGACACCGCGGCGATGACCGCCTCCCCGGTGCCCGGCGCGGCACCGGACGGATCGCAGCGTGCCCTGTCGGCCGGCGGCGAGAGCGCGTACCTCACCGGTACCACCCCCGCCGAGGACGGACCGGCCGGTTCGGATCAGGACGCGGCGGCCGACAGCGACGCCAGCCGGACCGGCGCGGCCCAGGACCACCCGGATTCGCGCGGTCCGAGCTCGAACGGTCCGGGTTCGAGTGGTCCGGGTTCGAGTCGTCCGGGTTCGAGTCGTCCGGGTTCGAGTGGTCCGGCCCACAGCTCGGTGTCGCGGCTGGGCGGCGGTGGAGGTCTCGGGGCTCCGGTCCACCTGGACGGCCGGATCGTCGGGCAGGCCGCGGATTCGGCGGGAACCCTCTGGGTCCTGCTGGAAGACGGGCGACTCGCCCAGATCCGCGGCTCCGAACTGCTGCGCACGGTGAACGTCGGACTGGACAACCGCCTCGGGCTCACCCTGGTGCACGACCGCCCGGTGGTCGTGCGGGCCGACGCCGGCGAGGTCGTCCTCGTCCGATCGGACGGCGGAGTCCGCACGACCCCGGTCAGGCTGCCGGCCGGCGCCGAGATCCAGATCTCCGCCCCGAGCGAGACCGCGGGCGCGCTGTGGCTGGTCGTGGTTCCGCGGCGACAGATGATCCGGGTGGATGTCGAGCAGGGCACGGTGGGCGCACCGATCGCGCTCGGCAACGATGATCAGCCCCGGTACGGCCGCCCGCTGGAGGCCTACGGACGGTTGTACGTACCGGACACCACGCATCAGAAAGTTCTCTGGCTCGACGCAGCCACCCCTGCCGCCGCAAGTGAGATCGCGATGCCGGCAGGCAGTTCCGGTGACATCGAGCTGAAGATCGACGGTGGCCGAGTCTGGATCAACAACCAGTACGCCAGCTGGGCCGCCACGGTCTCGCCGGACGGCACCAGGTCCAGCGTCGACAAGGGCGACGGCTCCGGGCCCGCCGGCACCGCCGATGCGGCCGGCCCGGCGGGCGGCGCCGGTACCGGAGCGACAGGGCCGCCGGCCGCGGCGGGCATCCCGAGCACACCCCCGACGCAGCCGTCGTCCACCCCGCGGGCACCCGTCGGCCGCGCCTCTTCGAGCCCGTCACCCGCCCCGCCGGCGCCGTCGACCCGCTCCACCCCGCCGGCACCACAGCCGGCGCCGGCCGGTCGTACGCCACCTACCGGCGGTGGTCCCGTCGGGCAGTCGCCGGCTGGCGGACCGGCCGCCAGCGGACCGGCCGGCGGAACGTCGCGCACGACCCCGGCGGTACCGACCGTCACGGTGCCCGACGTCCGGGGCCAGCAGCAGACCGCTGCCTGCGCGGCGTTGCGCGCCCTGCGCCTGGAATGCCGGCCGGTGGCATCCGGCCAGCTGGACGGCGGGGCCGTCGGCACCGTCGTCAGCACCGACCCGAAGCCCGGGAGTCAGGTGCAGGAGCGATACATCGTCGAGGTCCGCTACCGAGACCGCGCGCAGGTGCCTGACCTGACCGGCAGGGAGGTCACCGCGGCCTGTAAGGAAGTCACCGACCTCGGGCTGACCTGCACCCCGACCGCGGAGGGCCTCGCGAGTGCCGCTACCGGCCTGAACCTGGTCACCGGGCAGGACCCGGTGGGAGGGAGCCCGATCGATCGCGGCGGCCAGGTGAGACTCGCCTACCCGGACAAGGTCGCGGTCCCCTCTATGGTCGGCACCGACGCCGCGGGCGCCTGCGGCCAGCTGGCGAGCACGGGCTTCACCACCTGCACCGCGACCGACCTCGGGCTCGCGCCGGCCGGAACGACCCCCGGGGTCGTGATCGACCAGCAGCCGGTCGCGGGCAGCGCCGCGGGGCCGGCCGACCCGATCACCGTCCGCTACTACGGTGGCGCGCCGGTCGCGGTGCCCAACGTGGTCGGGATGAACCCGGCGACCGCCGAGGCGACGATCAGATCGGCCGGCCTCAACCCGGTGCCGTCCACGGACTACCCGACGAACCAGCCGAACTCCGTCCAGACGCAGGACCCGGCGGCCGGTACCGCGGTGCCCCCGCAGGCCTCCGTCACCTACGCCTACGAGGACGCCGCCCCCGTACCGCTGTACCTGCACAGAACCCCCGAGAAGCCCTATTACTACCTGTTGAGTACCAATCCGAGCGAGGCCGGACACGTCCTGATACGGCAGCTCGGCAGCGTGTTCTCCGCGGCATCGCCGGGCGGTGGCACCGCCCCGGTCTACCGGTCCCGGTGCGCCAGCGCCTGCGGCAAGGGGGGCGTGACCTACTACTTCTCGATGAACCCCAACACGCAACAGGGCTATGTCGCCGAAGGGATCGCCTTCTACGCTTACGCCAACCGCCCGGCCGGCACCCTGCAGGTCGACGCGATGTTCAACCCGGCGGACGTCTCATGGGTGTGGGCGGTGAACCCGTCCGACGGCTACTCCGAGTACACGGCCCGCGGCTTCACCAGCTACAACTTCGCCCTCGGCTACATCTGGCCGTAGGAGTCGGCTCGGGAAGGAGCCGGGCGGGGCCGAGCTGACAGCCCCGCCCGGCGAGGGTCAAGGAATCGGCACGATCGGCGGCGGCACGGGGAGCGGCGGCAGCCCGCCGCCCGGCTGGTCACCCGAAGCGGGAAGATCTTCGAGTACCTGCCGGGCCCCGTCGACGACGTCGTCCACGGCTCCGTCGACAGCGTCGGCGACCCGGTCAAGCAGCCCGGGCGGCGGCGGCGGGGGCGGCGGTGGAGGCAACGGCTCGGGCAGTTCGACGGGTGGCTGACACTGATCGAGGTTCCGGTTGGCTCCCTCCCGCAGGCGGTTGGCGATCTCGCCGTCCGCGACGTCGTTCAGGGCCTCCCGCAGCTGGCCGACGCCGGCCTTCGCCCCGCCGGCCGCACCACCCGCGGCCGCCGCGGTGGATTCGTGGATCAGGTTGCGCACCGGGTCGTCCAGCGGGCATTCGAAGTCCTCCACGATCCGGCGCAGCCTGTCCGCCAGACCGGCCGGTGCGGCACCCGGGGCGCCGCCCGCGCCTGCTCCCGGCTTCTCCGCGGCGTCCGCCAGCTCGGCGAGGACCGCGCGCGCCCGCACATCGCGCCCGAGCCCGTGCAGGGCCCCGCCCGCCCGGGCCATCACCCCTCCCAGCCTGCTCAGCTCGGCCTGCGCCTGCCGCCCGAGCCCCAGGGGCAGGTCGTACCCGGCCGTCAGCGTCGGCAGCGCCGAGCTCATCCGGCGGCCGACGTCAGTCGCCCGGTCGAGGTCGGCGGCGACAGTCCGCATCGCCGCCGGGTCGAGTCGCAGATACTCGGTCATGTCCGCCCCCACCGGGCCCGGTCACGGACGGCCGCCTCGTAGCGGTCGGATCGGCGCTGCCAGTCCGTCTGCGCCAGGGTGAGCTCGTCGGCCGCCCGTCGCAGCTGGGAGGCGAGCCCGCGCAGCGAGCCCTCGGCGTCGTGGGCCGAGCCCTGCCAGTCGCTGATCGCGCCGCGAACGAAGCGGGCCGACCGGCCCGTCCAGCGGTCAGAGCCGACGATTCCGTAAATCGTGCCGGCCGCGCGGATCTCGTCGGCGAGGGCCTGCGCGTACGCGTCGCACACCGACGCCAGTGCCCGGCAGTCCCCAGGTGATCCGGGTGGTTTTGGTCCAGGAGGAACATCCATACCGGCGACGTTAGGAATCGCCCGGCCACGATGTCGATGGCAAGCCCTTCCCTGCGGAGGCCCTGGTATGGGTGCCGCTCATCCGGATCCGTGCGGGCAGCGACGGGTGCGCCGCAGCCCGGCGTCGCGCCTCCTGGCGCTGTGCGACGGACGGTTGAACCGTCCTGTCGACGTTTGCGCTGGTCAGGTGGGGCGAGTGGGCAAGGGCGGGCACAACCCGAACCACCACCCCGTGATCCCCGGCCCCACGATCTCCATCCCCGATCACGTGAACAGGCCACCTACCAGCGGAAACGCACGGCGACGCCGTCGTACGTCCACAACCGACGCATCGGCCGCCGCTGCAAGTTGACACCCGTACGGCCGGACGCCGGGTACGGCCCCGGCCCACGGCGCGCCCGGCACCCAGATCGGCTCCCGTCGCCGGGCAGTCTGGAACTCGAGCACGCCGCCTGGGTCCCCCCGACGTAGTCGACGGCCCCGCCGACGTTGTCGACCGGCCACGGCCGACCCATGCCTGGCCGCCACCGCCCGTCGCGCCGTGGCAGGAGGCCGTGGCCAGCCGCGCCGGTGGGGCCAGCCGCGCCGGTGGGGCCAGCCGGGCCGGTGGGGCCAGCCGGGCCGGTGGGGCCGGTGGGGCCGGTGGGGATCCCGGTCAGGCCCCCGGTTCTTCCGCGCCTCCCGGGCGGGCACGCGCGGACGGCGCGGACCCCGCGAAGGCGGCCCGATAGGCACTCGGGGAGACGCCGACGACGCGGCGGAAGTGCGGGCGCAGGGCGACGGCGTCGGCGAAGCCGGCCCGGCGGGCGACCTCGTCCACGCTCAGGCCGGCGGACTCCAGCAGTCGTTGCGCCCACAACACCCGCTGGGTGAGCAGCCACTGCAGGGGCGAGCTGCCGGTCCGCCCGCGAAAGCGCCGGTCGAACGTGCGCCGGCTGAGGTGGACGTGCGTCGCCATCGCGTCGACGTCGAGCGTGACGTCACCGAGCCGGTCCAGCGCGAAGGCGATGACGGCCGCCACCGGGTCACCGTCCTCGACCGGCGGTAGCGGCCGCTCGATGTACTGGGCCTGGCCGCCGGTGCGGTGCGGCGCGACGACGAGGGAACGCGCGACCGCGTTCGCGGCGGCCGGGCCCCGGGCCCGGCGCAGCAGGTGCAGGCAGGCGTCGATGCCCGCGGCGCTGCCCGCGCTGGTGACGATGTCGCCACCGTCCACGTAGAGCACGTCCGGGTCGACGGTGACCAGCGGGTGATCGGCGGCGAGCCGGCCGGCGAACCGCCAGTGGGTGGTCGCTCGCCGGCCGTCGAGCAGGCCGGCGGCGGCCAGCACGAACGCGCCGAGGCACAGTCCGACCACAGTGGCACCGCGGTCGGCCGCCGCGGCGAGTGCCGACAGGAGCGCGTCCGACGGCGGCGCGCCGTCCGGAGTCCGCCAGCTCGGCACGATCACCGTCCCGGCGGTGCCGAGCGCGTCAAGGCGGTGCGGTGGGTCGAGGAGCATCCCGGCCGAGGTGGAGAGGGGACCCGGCTCGCCCGCGACCGCCAGCACCGTATGGGCCGGGACGTCGGGGTGCACGGGCCCGAACACCCTGGCCGGCACCGACGCCTCGAACAGTGGCATGTCCTGCCCGAACACGACGGCGACGGTGTCGCCGTCCCGCGCCACCGGCATGGCCCCTCCCCTCCGCCCCTCCACGGCGCCGGGATCGGGGCCGCACCGGCTGTGGCTGTGGCTGGATTCTATCGAAGGATGGCTTTCCAGCCACTCCCTCTGGGACATCCCGTCGGGGAGTCTGTCGATGCCGGCCCCGCGGGGCGCGGCCGGCGGCCTCGAACGCGAGCAACAGGGAGTCATGTCATGGTCAGGCGCGCAGTCGTCGTCATCGACGTCCAGCAGGAGTACGAGACCGGGGCGATGCGGATCAGCTATCCGCCGCTCGCGGGATCGCTGGCAGCGATCGGCCGGGTGATGGACGCCGCGCACGAGCACAGGATCCCGGTCGTCGTGGTGCAGCAGGACGCACCGGCCACCTCGCCGATCTTCGCCGTCGGCAGTCCTGGCTGGCGGCTGCACCCCGAGGTCGCCGACCGCCATCGCGACGTCCTGTTCCACAAGCGGCTGCCGGGCGCGTTCACCGGCACGGAGCTGGAGGCCTGGCTTCGTGACCGCGGGATCGACACCGTCACGCTGGTCGGTTACATGACGCAGCACTGCGTGGGCACGACCGCGCGCCAGGCCTCACACCTCGGGCTCGCCGTCGAGGTCCTCGCGGACGCGACCGGCACTCTGGACTACCGCAACGAGGTGGGCGCGGTGGACGCGCGCAGCCTGCACCATGGCGTGCTCACCGTGCTGCATGCCGGGTTCGCCGCCGTCGCCACCACCGACGACTGGCTCGCCGCGCTGCCCGCGAAACGCCGCCTCCCCGCCGGCTCCCTCGCGACAACGGCCGCGGTGGCGCCGCGAGGCGCTCACCCGGCCGTCTCGACCACGACCACGACAGCGGCCATGGTCGCCGCCGGTGACACGACCGGCGGCTGAGCCCGCGACGACGCCTGCACGACGGCGTGTCGCCATATGTCCTGCAGACGGGACTCGGCCGCGACCATGCCAGCCGCGACGACCGCGGCATGTCTACCAGCGGAAACGCCCGCCCGTGCCGTCGCGCGTCGGCCACCGACGCGTCGACGACGACTGCCAGATGATCTACGGGGCCCGGGTCGCCGCAACAGCCCGGACACACGACTCGGCAGGCCGTCCCACGCCTGGGCCAGCTCAGGCAGAGCATCCGCCATCGGCTGTGCCGTCGTGGAGCGAATCGACGATCTCCTCAGGAGGAACTGGACCTTCGCGTCGATCGGGCGTCCACGGTACGCCGACTGAACAAGGTCGAGGCCATCATCGACGGTCGTGTAACCGAGCTTGCGATAAAGGAACGCGATGTCCTCGGCGTCAGCTTCGACACGGGCCGCGAACAACTTCCCGGCGGTGGCGCCGGAACCGCTCCTCGGCAAGGTCGCCATGTGAGTCCGCGTCGCCGGCGGCGGCATCACGAGGGGAGTTCGGCAGAATGCCGCCATGACTTCCGGATCGTTCGCCGAGTACCTGGCCGGATTGGACAAGGCAGCGCTGACGGGATTGCTGCGGGCACGGCCGGACGTTCGGGCCGAGCCCGTCCCGCGTGGGTTCGAGCAGCTGGCCCAGCGGCTGTGCGGGCCGGACTCGCTGGTTGCCGCGCTGCGCTCGATCGATCGGGATGCGGTGGTCGTCGGTCAGGCGGTCGCCGCCCTGGGATCGCGGGCCACGGTTGAGACCGTGGCCGATCTGGTCTCGGCACCGGAACAGGACGCGCCAGGAAAGGCCGTGTGGGACGCGGTCGGCGAGTTGTGCGGCCGTGGGCTGGCCTGGTTGGAGTCCGGGACGATCCGCCTGCCGGAACGACTGGCCGAGCACTGGGCGGCTGAGATCGGCGATGGTCGACCATTGGCCGTGATCGCGAGGTCGGCGCTGGTGGACGACGTGCGTTCGGCGGCTGACGCGCTGGGCGTCGAGGTGAACGGGCTACGTAAACCGGAGCTGATCGCCCGGTTGGTGGACGTGGCTTCCGACACCCGCGCGATGGCCGACGTGGTGCGCCGGCTGCCCAGGCCCGCGCGGGATCGTCTGGACCAGATACGCCATCGCTACAGCCAGATCTACCTGGGCTATGCCGCGCCGGCGGCCACGGGTGCCGAACGTACGTTGGCCGCCGCGGGCTTGGCGTTGCGGGTCAACGGGCGGTTGGAGGTGCCCCGCGAGATCGAGGTCGCGTCCTGGCTGGCGCAGCGAGACCTGCTGCTGACCGGACGGCCGCGGATCCCTTCCGCCACGGCCACGAGTGAGTCGACACTGGCCGCCGCCCAAGCCGCCGCGGCGGATCTGCTCCGTGGCGTCACGGCCCTGCTGGACGAGGCGCGCGCGCATTCGATCGTCGCGCTGAAGAAGGGCGGAGTCGGCCCACGGGAGCGGTCCCGGCTGGCCGCGCGGCTGGCGCTGCCGGTCGAGACGCTGGTGCTCGGTATCGACCTGACCTATGCGGCCGGGCTGCTCGGCCGGGCGGACACGGGCTACGCGCCGACCGATCGGTACGCGACGTGGCGGGAGGCACCGCCGGCCCACCAGTGGTCCGCGCTGGTGACCGCATGGTTGATGTTGGAACATGCCCCGACCAGCCGGGAGATCGGCGGAGACAAGGAACTGGCCCCGCCGCTGCCCCTGGCCTCGGCCGCCGGTGGGCTACGACGCGCCCTGCTGCGCGCGGCGCGCGGTGGGCTGTCGTTGCGGGTGGCCGGCGAGCACATCGACTGGTTCTTCCCGCTGCATCTGTACGGGCCAGGCGAGCTGCGGGACAAGGCGGCCGCCGCGATACGGGAGGCGGAGCTGCTGGGTGTCGCCGTCGCCGACGTGCTGACCGACTGCGGCGAACAGCTCGTGGCCCTTCTCAACGAAGACCTGGCCGCCGGCGAGCCGGCGGACGCGGTGGACTCGGTGGACGCGTTGGCCGAGCGGGTTGCCGGGGTGCTGACGGAAAGGCCGTGCACGGTGATACTCCAGTCGGACCTCACCGCGGTGGTGTCCGGCCAGCCGACGACGGCGGTCTCGCGGCTGCTGGGAACAGCGGCGGTGAGTGAGTCCCGGGGCGCTGCGGGAGTATGGCGGTTCAGCCCGGCCAGCGTCCGTGCGGCGTTCGACGCGGGCTGGACCGCCGCGCGACTGCTGGCCGATCTGGCGGCGGTGTCTGATCGGCCGGTGCCCCAGCCGTTGGAATATCTGGTCAAGGATGTGGCTCGCCTCCACGGGAAGATCCGGGTGCGGGGAATGCGCTCGTGCGTCGTGGCCGAAGAGGCCTTGATCAGCGAGATTCTGCATACCCGGTCATTGGCGAAGCTGTCCTTGGCGCGGGTAGCGCCGACGGTGCTGTCCAGCCCGCACGAGCCGCACGAGGTGCTGGCACGGCTGCGTGCGGCCGGACTGTCCCCAGTCGCCGAGGACGCGACGGGCACAGTGATCGTCGAGAAGCAGCAGGAGCACCGCGCGGCTGCGCCCCGGTCGGCGGCGCGGGCCGCGTCCACCCGGGTCCGGCCCCGGATGGATGCGGAGAAGCTGGCCGCACGGCTGCTCGCGGACCCGGATGGCGCGGACAGCGGCGGGGCGGATACCTCGGAGACGTCCGCGCGGCTGGCGCAGCTGAACCCTGGCCTGACCGATACCGAGATCATCCTGCTTGCCGACGCGATCGAGGCCCAGCGCGACGTGTTGATCAGCTACCGGAACAAGGCAGGAAACCGGACTGCCCGGGAGATCCAGCCGCACCAGCTGTACGGCCGATGGCTCGAGGCGTGGTGTCACCTGCGGGACGCACAACGGGACTTCACCGTGGCCAACATCGAGTCGGTCGCCCCGGTCGGCTGACCCCGTCGGTGGCCCTCACCGACTGCCTGTGCCCGCGCCCGACATCAGGCGACGAGGCCACTCACGCTCCAGCCCTCGGTGGGTTCAGGTGCCTTCGCGTACAGCTGCGAGGACTCGACGCAGGTCGACAGAGAACTGGGGTAGTTGCTCTCTGGCCGCGGTGTGCAGTATCTCGAGGTCGACGGACCAGTAGCCGTGGACGATCCGGTTGCGTAGCCGGACGGGCTGCTTCCAGGCGATGTCGGGATAGCTCTTGGTGATCTCTTCGGAGAGCTGACTGGCGGCTTCGCCGAGCACGGTGAAGTTCCACAGGAGCGCGTCGCGGCGCTGCCGGTCCGCTTCCAGGGCGCTGACGGTGATTCCGTCGGTGAGTTTCTGTGCCTGGTCGGCCGCTTCGATCATCTCGCTGAGAAGGAGGACGTCACGCCGCATAGACGGGCCGTGCCTCAGCCAGGACGGACGAGCGGAGCAGCGGGTGGAGCCCGCGGGCGGAGACCAGATCGACGGGCCGTCCGAACAGGTCGGTGAGGTCATCGGCGAGCTGCTCGATGTCCCAGCCCAGACGCCGGCCCGGCGCAAGGGTGTACAGGATGTCGATGTCGCTGTCAACGGTCGCGGTGCCGCGCGCCTGCGAGCCGAACACCTGGAGTTCCGCGATCCCGTAACGAGCGCAGATCGCGGCCAGGCGTGCCCTGTCGATCTCTACTCCGGCGATGGACCCCACAGGTCAAGGGTAGCCGCAGGAAGCTCAAGGTCCAGGGCGCACCGTTCCAACGCGCATCGCCGCTGATCATGACTGCCCGTTGACCAGCCGCACGGGCAAACCGCGACTCACTGGCATCACGCCCGCCCCGGCGACTCGGACCGAGGCCAGCGGCACCCCGAGGCGGTTAAGGGGTTAACTCAACACCGGCAAGCGAGCTCTGGACCACAGCGCCCGCCGGGGCGAATCAGGCGACGGTTCGGATTGCGCGAACTTTGCACCAAGCAAAAAGTTCAACTAGGCCAGGGCGGGCAAGCGCACGACGTCGGACCAACACGTGGCGGGCAAGAGGACGGTCGACCCGCTCGTTTGACATCTGATCTCGGCGTTCCCTATAGTAAAAGGCGCCGACGCGGGGTGGAGCAGCTCGGTAGCTCGCTGGGCTCATAACCCAGAGGTCACAGGTTCAAATCCTGTCCCCGCTACTTTAGTATAATTTGCTAGGGCTTTTTCTAATGTGCCCGCCTCAAATGTCTGTCGAGGCCTTGCGCGTCTCGGATCAGCTGCGATCAGCCGATCGTGCTCACTGTCCGGCCATAACCAACGGCGGGTTGAAGAGCCACCGGCTCAGCTGCGGCTCCCACTATCGGTCCTGTGATGGCAGGGCCCGGTGTCAGTCGACTACGGCTGCCGGATGACCCGCAGCGGTGGGCACTGAGCACACGGGGTAGCACGGGCGTCCCGCGCCTGGGCCGGCTCAGGCAAATTCTCCGCCGCTGTCGTCATGGAGCGACTCGACGATCTCTTCGAGGAGGAACTGGACCTTCACATCAATCGGGCGGTCACGGTAGACGGACTGGACGAGGTCGAGGCCTTCACCGACGGTGGTGTAGCCGAGCTTGCGATAAAGGAACGCGATGTCCTCGGCGTCAGCTTCGACACGGGCCGCGAACAGCTTCATCGCCAGCAGGTACTCGGCGGAGGCGACGTCAACGGTGAGGTGGTCGGCTTCGAAGTACCTGGTCGCGGCCGGATCCGGACCAGGTAGGAAGCCTTTCACCGCGTCGTTGAGCCAGTCAGCCGAGAGGCCATGGCGCTCGGCGAGCGCGCCCGCCGCCGCACGGACGACCTCGGATGGCAGGAAAACGGCGTCAAGATCACGGGTGGATCGGGTCGCGTCGTAGACGAGGGCGAGCGCGGCGCCGCCGACGAGAAAAAGGTCGGCCTTCGCGCCACGCCGGCCCAGTTCGTCGTTGAGCTCCTGGAGCAGGCTCGTGATCGACTCACGACCGAGACCCGGACTGGTCACGTCACGCCCGCTGAAGCGCGCCGCCGGTGATGAACACTCCCCGTTTACGGAACGACAGCGGGGACTCGACCAACGCCCGAGGATGGAGGCCCCTCAGCGTGGTGACGAACCACCACGGCACCGCCTCGAGCTCAGGATCGCGCACCCATGCGGGAGGCTGCCATCCGTCTCGACGGGCAAGGTGCTCTCCCAGCGCGGCAAGCGCCGCGTCCACCCGGCGGTCGCCGGCCATCCGTGGGCGTTCCGCCCACATTGCACTCGCCGCAGCGAGGCCCTGATGCCGCAGAACGCTGGTGTAGTCGTCGAGCATCTGTACAACGGCGTGCCGCCAGATGTCCTGCAGGCGGGACTCGGCCGCGACCATGCCAGCCGCGACGGCTGCGGCATCGTCAACCGTTCGGAAGGCGCGCAACGAGTCCACGTCACTACAGTACGCCGCTGATCATGGCATCTGCCTCGCTGAGTGGAGTCCGCTGAGACGTGGCGTACGTCAGTTGCCTAACCGCCCGTCCTCGGAGCATCGGCCCGCGTGCCTCGTTCGATGAGTAGACCGTCTCGCCAGTTGGCATCCGCTGCGAGCAGTCGAGCGGTTACAGCCTCCTGCGGCAGGCGAGCTGCGCCGCGCAGCAACTCGACGGCACGAGGGCGCTCATTCGGCTCGAGCCATGCGCCAGCTTGGCTGGCACCAGCGGCTGGCCAGGCTGCGGCACCCCGATGTTCAGTACCAGTCGGTACAGGCCTGTGGCCGGTCGCTGCCCCGACGTGTCCGGAGACTCAGGAAGTTGAGGGTTGTGCCAGATCCTGTGGACAGAACCGGGCACAACCCGAACCGCCACCCCACCATCCCCGGCCCCACGATCACCGTCCCCGATCGCATGGGCAGGCCGCCTACCAGCGGAAACACACGGCGACGCAGGCATACGGCGCCACCCAGAATCCCGGCCGCCGCCGGCGGCTGACCCCAGGGTTGGGGCTGCGGTCCGTAGCCCCAACCCTGCCGAGTCCGGGAATCTAGACGCGTCCGATAGAAGTCAGCTGATGGTGTTCGCGAACGCCGCACCACGACGTACGTCGTCGGGATGGACGGCGGGGCCGTTCACGTCGAGTGCGGCCAGGAGTGCCGCTGTCGGAACCTGGTAACGCCAGCCCAGCCGCATGACGCGACATGGGAAGCGCTCGGCGTGGACCAGCTTGTAGGCGGTGTTGATCGAGATCCCGACGGCCCGCGCAGCGGTACGCAGGTCCACGACGGTCGGCAACTCGAACAGCTCAGGGAAGGTGAGCCGCCGGTTCGTCACGCGGCCTCCCCCTCGGCGCGAGACCCTGCGTGGCCAGGCGGAAGCCTCAGCCCGAGCCGCTGAGCGACGGCACCGAGCCGCTCGCCCTCCACCTTGACCGGATCGCCGTCACCGCTCTGTTCGACAGCCGGCGCAGTGTCATCGACCAAGCGCTGAAAGGCGGCGATCGCTCGTGACGCGTCAAAGGGGGAGGCGTCGAGTGCCTGAACAAGCTCGATGTCGGCGGTGGGCGTTTCGCACCGGGGGCGGGGGACAGCGCGCCGAACATGACGGTATGTGGCCGACCATAGCCAGGCGCCAAGCTCCGGCCGGTCAGGGTCCGCCGAGCGGGCCGTGACAAGGAAGGCGCTGACAGCCTCGGCCTCCAGCTCGGCCAGATCCGCCACGAATCCGAATCGACGGCAATTCCAGCAGATCCTGCGAAGCCCGGGTGCCATCATCCAGATCGTGACCACGTCCCAGGGGTCCCGCTTCTCACGACTGGTGCGAAGAAGACGCGACCAGATGCTGTCACGTACTTCAGACGGCACGCCAGGATCCAACAGCATATCCCGCATCCTTTTGACAGAAATCTGCTCGACCTCAGTGGCCCCGGGGTACGGGACATCCACGGTGAGCTCCAGCATCGCAGGCATCAGCGCCACATGGGCATCGACGGAGTCGAGAACACGGTCGCGGAGCAGGATTACCAAAACAGTTCCCCCTCGGGCTGACGAGGCTTCTCGTACACGGCTATGCGCCGCCGCCACGGTCCTGCCCACCCCAAATGGGGACATGTACACCTTGAGGTGGTCTCGTCGTAGGCCCTCGCTCCCGGAGATGGCCGGTGCATGCCACGGCTTGGCCGACTCGTCAGAAGAGGGCAGGTTCGGAGGAGGGCGCTCCGTTGCGAGACCCGCCCACCCATCCGCCGGCCGGCATGTCCGATCTGCGGCGGGCCCCACCGACAGGGCGACGGCAGTCCCCACGACGAGAGCGCGAGTCGCGTAGATGGCCGACGTCTCGTGGCGCACGGCGCGTTCGTTGGGATCGCGCGGCGCTGGGATCACGGCCGCCGACCTGCTGATGGCATCGACTCCGCGAATGACGCCGGGACGGCGGAGGACATCGCCGACCATTGCCGCCGGTTGACCGCTTGATCTCGGTGATCGTCGCTGCGGCTGGGCGCGGTTTCGAGATCGCAGGTCTCGATCCAGATCGTCCCCGCATGATCCCGAGACGCGCGGTCGACAGCGCGGCCAAGGTGCCGCGATTGACTCGCGCGACGACGCGAGAGCAGTACACTTGGGTACTGAACCATCTGCCCCAAGGGGACGTGTCATGACCTACCGCCTGGAGATCGTCAGCGAGGTCCGGGAATGGCTGCATGACCTCCGTCGAACAGACCGAGATACCGCGATCCTCGTCGGCCAGGCCGTGACGGCGCTTCTCGACGAAGGCCCCAGCCTGGGCCGACCGCTCGTTGACAGGATCAAGGGCTCGCGACTCCACAACCTCAAGGAACTCAGACCCGCCTCGAGCGGAACCAGCGAGGTTCGCATCCTGTTCGTCTTCGATCCCGAGCGCCGCGCGGTCCTGCTCGTCGCCGGAGACAAGGCCGGGCGGTGGTCAGCCTGGTACGACAGGGCGATCCCACTGGCCGAAGCCCGCTACGCCCTCTACCTCAAGGAGCGTGACCTATGAGCGCCGCCCACGGGTACGACAGAGACGGGTTCCTCGCCGAGTTCTTCCCCGAAGAGCACGACCGCCACGAGGTCGAAGCAGGGGCCGAACGGCTCGTGGCCGAGAACCGCGCACATCGGCTCGCCGAGATGCGCCGACGACTGGGCCTCACCCAGGCAGAAGTCGCCGACCGCATGCACGTCCGGCAGGAACGCGTCTCCGCCATCGAACGGGCCAACATCGACGCCAGCGAGCTACGCACCCTCGCCGCCTACGTCAAAGCGCTCGGCGGGCAGCTGGAGATCATCGCGGACTTCGGAGGGGAACGGCTCGTTATCGGCTGAACGACCTTAGCCTGCCCGACCGGCGCCCCAAGAGATTCCAGCACCCGCCCCACCGATGCTCTCACCCGAATCCGAGACCCTCATCGCGTCGCCGATCTGGTCGACGGGCGGTTTCTGGCAGGCAGCGCAGCGGGAGCGTCCTGTCGGCAGGATGGCGGGCCAACCGGGGAGCTGGTGCACCGGCGGGGTCACAAGCCCAAACGAGACCAGGATTAAGACCACAAAGCCCGCCAAGATCCTTGGCGGGCTTTACTCTGCCCGGTGCTGATGGTGGGCAGGGGCGGGGTCGAACCGCCGACCTTCCGCTTTTCAGGCCGAACTGACCGTCATTCCAACGTCCGTAGACGTACGTTTTCGGCCGTGGAAGGCCGCTGACGTACGCGCCGGTTCGCCGACGTTGCTACACCCGTTGCTACACCTCGACGAGGCAACGAACGGGCCGTTCCCGGCAGCCCGGCAGCGCTTTCGCGCACCCCAGTCCTCCGGGCGAGAGGGCACGGTGGCGCCCAGCGCACCGGCTTCGAAGAGCCTCCCCCACCCCACGCCCGAGGTCAGGTTGGCGTGGCCTACTTCTACGACCACCGGCTGGGGGTGGTGACGAGTGAGCCCCATCATGACGAACCCCGCGGAGCCGAACATCGATGCTGCTGCTCCCCTCACGGCAGCGGTCGTAAAGCTCGTCACCGCGACGATGGCCGCTGTCGTCAGCCTGACGTTTCTGTTCGGATTCGGTAATGTCCTCGCGCTCGGGCTACGACTCGGCGTCCCGATCTGGGTCGCACCCCTGGTCGCCCCCGCCGTGGATCTCTCCGTCCTCGGACTCCTGGGAACCCGGCACCTCGCTGTGCACGGCGGCCCAGCCGAGGTGATGCGGTCAGCGCGACGCCTCCTCATCTTCTCCAGCACGGTAACCCTGGCCCTGAACATTGCCGAACCCCTGATCGCCGGGGACTACGGCAAAGCCGCCTTCGACGCCGTCGGCCCACTCCTCCTCATCGGATGGAGCGAAGTCGGCCCCGGCCTCCTCCAAGCCATCCAGAACACCGGAACCCACCAGCCATCAGCAGCCGACCATTTCACAACACAGGTAAAGGGAATCGGTAGAACCTCGACTCTGACCGAAGTTCGCACGCGCCCGCGAGGAGCCGCGCGGACCCTGCCGAGCCCGGGGAGGTCCGAACTCCGTCCGCAGGTGACCGAACATCAGCTCCTCGAACGAGAATGCGGCTGCGGGACACGGACGAAGGCGACCCCACCGGCCGGGGTGGACGCCCCGGTCCAATACGGGCCCCGGGTGACCGCGGCGGCGGTCTACCTGTATTCCGGTCAGTTCCTGTCGAAGGACCGGACCGCGACCGCGCTCGCCGAACTGGATCGATGTTGGTCGACAGTCGGGTGTTACTATGACTATAGGTCAGCTGCGATTATTATAATCGCCCAAGCCTCGGACCGGAGCTTCTCCCTACCTCCGCCAGACCTCTCCTGGACCTATGCCTCGAAGCCGCGGAGGCGCTCGGCGGGATCAGTGGCATTCAATAATCGTGGCGTTGGCGATGCCGCCGCCCTCGCACATCGTCTGCGGGCCATAGCGACTACCGTGACCTCAATATAGTTCAGCAGCGTGGACATCATCGGCCAGGCCCTGCCCGGCCGACACAGCCATCGTCACGATCTTTCTCTCCCACCCCGCCAAAGGTCACAAGATGATAGCCATCACCTGACTCACCTCATGCTGACGGATAGGACAGTTCTGGAGCAATATCGTGTACGGCTTGGGAAACGACCAGCTCTCGAGCACTCCCCTCCAGCGGGCGGCCCCCGGACGCTCAGGCCTCCTGACTCACCGGTAGTCGTCGACGCCCCACGCCTGCAGCCGTCGGCGTACATCGACAAGGCACCGTGTGGCGTCGGCACCATCGACCGCACGATGGTCGAACGTCAGGGCGAGCCGGATGATAGGTCGGATCGCGATTGTTTCCTGGCCGTCGGCGAGCCGGACGGCCCATGGGCGCCGGACGATCGTGGGCATGCCGAGGATCCCGACCTGCGGCTGGTTGATGATGGCAGGCGCCGAGACCGCGCCCACCGATCCGGGGTTGCTGATCGTGAAGGTGCCCGCCCGATAGTCGTCCGCGCCCGCCTTCCGGTCACGCACGCGAGCAGCGGCGTCGACGATGGACTGTCCCAGCGCCTCGACGGTAAGTCGCTGAGCACCACGGATCACCGGGACCATCAGGCCGCGTGGGGTGTCCACGGCGATACCGAGGTTGATCTCTCGCCAGCGCAGCAGCCGTTCGTTCTGGAACGTCGCGTTCAGGTCCGGATGATCCAGCAAAGCAGCACAAGCCGCTCGAGCGATGAACGGCAGGAAGGAAAGCTTTGGCTGTCCGGCTCCCTGCCGCTGCGCGTTCAGGGCGGCGCGGACGTCAGTCAGACGACCGAGGTCGACGTCGACCTCGGTCGTCATGTGCGCCGAGGTGCGACGGGATCGCGTCATGTGCTCGGCCGTCGCCTGGCGGATCCGACTGGTTGGGACGGCCTCGAACGGCACGTCCTCATACCCTGCCGGAATTTCTGAGTCGTTCTTGGGCGACGGCGACACTTCCGGTGCCTTGACCGGGAGCGATGTGATCTGCGCACTCGCCGCTCGGCGGCTTACGTCGTCCGGGGTGATCCTGCCACCGCCACCGGTGCCGGCGACCGCCGCGATCTCGACCCCGAGCTCAGCAGCCGTGCGGCGAGCCAGTGGAGAAGCCGCAGGACGATTGCCTCGGGCAATACCGGCGAGGAGCTGCGAGATCGCGGCTTCGTGGTCGAACGGTCCCGAGCTCACGTTGGCAGGACCGGAGCTCACGTCCGAGGTGCCGGAGGGCGCGACAGCTGTCGAGGGAGAGGGCGCGAGTCCCCGCCCTGGCTCCCCGACCGGAGCGGCGAGAGCCGGCCCGTCGGCGATCCGGGCCGCTGTGGGGTCCGGCACCGAACCGTCCGCCGTCACGACAGCGAGTGCCTCGCCGACGGGGACAACGTCGCCCTCGGCAAAGCGCTGCTCGGCCAGCACACCGGCGACAGTGCTCTCGATCTGCGTGTCCACCTTGTCCGTCGAGACCTCGCAGATCGGCTCACCGACGGCAATCTCCTCACCGACGTCCTTGAGCCACGTGGTCAGCGTCCCCTCGGTCACCGAGACGCCGAGATGGGGCATCGCCACGACGTCGGCACGTGGACCAGGAGTGGGCGCGGTCCCAGGCTCGGGACCGGCCACGGGCTCGGCAGCCTCGGACGCCGGAGGTTCGATCACGATCTCCTGCACCGCCGGTGCCGTCGACTCGGGGTTGGTCTCCTCACCCAACCCCGCGACGACGGCCAGGACTTCACCGACGGGCACGACGTCATCCTCGGCGAAGCGCTGCTCGGTCAGCACACCGGCGACAGTGCTCTCGATCTGCGTGTCCACCTTGTCCGTCGAGACCTCGCAGATCGGCTCACCGACGGCAATCTCGTCACCGACGTCCTTGAGCCACGTGGTCAGCGTCGCCTCGGTCACCGAGACGCCGAGATGAGGCAGGATCACATAGCTCACGACTGCACTCCTAGATCTTGAAGACCGCGAGGGCGGCACGCACGATCTCGTCGACCGAGGGAATGGCCGCCTGCTCCAGAACCGGATCCTGGGGCAGGGGGGTGTCGCTGCCACACACCCGCCAGACGGGGGCATCGAGTGCGAAGAACGCCCGCTCCTGCACCTGGGCGGCGATCTCCGCGCCGAAGCCCGCCGTGCGCGAGGCCTCGTGTACCACCATCAGGCGGTGCGTCTTCTCGACCGACGCCACGATCGCGTCGATGTCCAGCGGCACGAGGGTTCGCGGATCGATGACCTCGACGTGGATGCCCTGTGCGGCCAGGCGGTCGGCTGCCGCAAGTGCGCGTTCGACCATCAAGCCGGTGGCGACGATCGTCAGGTCTGATCCCGGCCGCGCGATCCGCGCTGAGCCGAACGGCACGAGGAAGTCCGGTGACTCCGGGACAGCGCCCTTCACCCGATAGAGGCTCTTGTGCTCGAAGTACAGCACAGGGTTGGCGTCACGGATGGCCGTCTTGAGTAGGCCTTTGGCATCAGCGGGGGTCGCCGGGACCGCGACCTTCAGACCGGGGACGTGCATGGCCAGGGTCTCGATGCTCTGCGAGTGCTCGGCCCCGGCTCCGCCGACCACTCCGGTGGGGAGGCGGACCACGACAGGCAGGGTGAACTGGCCACCATGCATGTAGCGCCACTTCGCCAGTTTGTGGAAGACCTCGTCGGCCGCGGTGAAGATGAAGTCGGCGAACTGCAGCTCGACCACCGGGACCGCGCCGGCGAGCGCAGCACCCGCGGCGCCCCCGACGATGAAGGTCTCATTGATGGCCGTGTCCCGGACACGCGACGGGCCGAACTCCTCGATCAGCCCTCGGGTGAGACCGAAGACTCCGCCGAGCTTTCCGATGTCCTGGCCCATGAGGAACACTCGGTCATCGCGCCGCATCTCCTCGGCGAGTGCCTCGTTGATGGCGCGTCCGTACCCCATGACACGCTCGGTCGACCCGGTCACCGACTGCTTGGCCGTCATGCCCACACGTCCTCGTAGATCACCGTGGTCTCGGGCCGCGGCGCAGCGAGAGCCTCGTCGAAGGCTTCCGCGACCCGACGGCGTGCGTCCGTGTCGATGTCGCGCCGCTCGTCGTCCGGGAGGAGCTCGCCGAGCCGGTGCACCGGATCGTTCGGGATCTCGTCGTCCTTGACGCGGTCCTCTCGGTACGGCTGCCGGTCGCCCTCGTAGTGGCCGCGGATCCGGAGGGTCTTCGCCTCGATGAGCGTCGGTCCATCTCCTCGTCGTGCACGCTCGATGGCCTCCGTCGTGGCGTCCATGACCGCGATCGCGTCCTGTCCGTCGACGATGACACCCGGCATTCCGTAGGCCGAGGCACGGTCGGCGATGTTCGGGGTCGGGCTCTGCTCTTCGAAGCGTGCGGACAGCGCCCACCCGTTGTTCTCGCACACCCAGACCACCGGCAGCTTCCACACCGAGGCCTGCAAGGCCGCTTCGTGCCAGGTGCCACGGCCAGACGCGCCGTCCCCGAAGAAGACCACCGTGACCCGACCATCGCCCAGCAGCTGCGACGCGAGCGCGGTACCAGCGCCGAGCACGAAATTCGAACCGAGCGTGCCGCCCTGTCCGAGGACACGCTTCTCGGCGCTTGCGAAGTGAACGGTGCCGCCGCCCTTCCCGCGGGTGCTTCCCGTGACCCGACCCAGCAGGTCACCGAACAACGCAGCGAGCGGCATGCCTTTGGCATACGCGTAACCGAGGCCACGATGAGCGTAGTAGAGGTAGTCGTCAGGATCCATCGCGGCGATCGCGCCTGCCTGCAGGCCCTCCTGACCGATGCCGGGGTGCCAGAATCCGCCGAACCCCTCCGTCTCGACGTAATCCCTGATCCGCAACTCGGCGAAGCGGATCGTCACCACTGTCCGGTAGATGTGGACCAGGCGTCCTTGGCGAGTGAGCTCGGCGGGCTGGAAGGGAGCGATCAACACTCGCCATCTCCTGTGGTTGCAGAACCGAGTTGGTTATGCGGTTCGCCGGCGAGGGAGGGCTGCCACTCCGGCAGTCGGCTGGCCGGCGTCGGGGACGTCACAGCGCGGCCATCGCGCCGCGGACCATCAGTGTGACCGAGCGGTCGACAGGGCCGAACTGCTCGACAGCGGCTGCTGCCACCTCGCAGATCTGCGGATCCGAGACGTCAGACTGGCACGCGCGAACCTCCGTGTCTGTCGCACGCAGCTCGTCGGCCACTTCCTCGAGAGCCACCGCCCGCCGTGCCGTCGGGACCAGACACGTACCACCGACAGGGGCGGGTGCCCCGGCGGACCCCACCCCCAGGTCGGAGCTCGCACCGGTGAGGACGACGACACGACCGTCGAGCCGAAGCGACCGCGACAGATCCACGACGCCTCCCAGAGAGTGATGGAGGGAAGCACTGCGACTTCCCCCTCGGACGAGCCATTGTAGGCTTCTGAGCGAGCGCTAGGTCAATAGCGAAGGAGAACCCAGGATGGCACGATTCCAGGTCGTGGTACTGACGAGAGCGGTCGAGGGGCGCCGCGACGAGCTCGCGAGGTGGTACGACGCTGAGCACATCCCTGACCACCTCCGGGTGCCCGGCTTCATGTCCGGCACACGCTTCACGGTGAACAAGCTCGACGCTCCCACAGATTTGCTCGACTGGGACTTCATGGCGGTCTACGAGCTCGAGACCGACGACCCGGCGGCCGTGATCGCAGAAGCCCGCCGCCGCCTAGGTACCGCGGAGATGCCGGTCAGCCCCGCCCTGGACATGTCGCAGACCATCGCCGTCCTGACCACACCCGCCTTCTCATCCACGCCCACACCTTGATCTAACGTACGCTAACTAATAGCGTGACGATCTCGTCCCACCGACACATTGGGGTTCAACCATGAGTGAGTCGCCGACGTCCCCCGTCGAGTCCACGACCGCGTCAGCCGAAGGCCTCAAGCACGGAGAGCTCTCTGGAAAAGCAGACGACCCCGTCATCTGGCTCGCCACGGTGTCGCAGGCGGGTCAGCCCTCCATCAGGCCGGTCTGGTTCGTCCTGCACGAGGGCAAGCTCGTTACTTTCAGCACCCCCAAGGCGTGGAAGGTCCGGCACGTCCAGGCCAATCCAGCGGTTTCCGTCACGTTCCATACGGACCGCGCCGCGAAGAGCGTGCTTGTGGTGACCGGTCGCGCCGAGGTCACCCTCGAGGGCACCCCGCCGTCCGCGATTCCGGCGTACTGGAAGAAGTACGAGACGGAGATGAACCACTACGGCTATACCCCGGAACGCTTCGACGAGCTGTACCCCGTGCGCATCACCATCACCCCCGACAAGTCCTGGGGCTGGTAAGCCGAAATCAACAGAGAAGGAATGCCTCCTGTTGGCCCCTCCTCGAATTCGCGGCGGATGACCTCCTGGACCACATCCGCAGGGGACTCGGGGAGGCAGGGACGACATAATGCGGCGCTTCGAGATCCGACCCGTCCTTCACCGCCCAAATGATCCTCGGCATGCTCCGCGGCGTCCTCGACCGGTACGGCCATCCGGATCCGCTCTCCGCCCACGCGATCGCAGCGAGCCGCACCCGTGCCGCCGTCCAGCTCGCCATCCACGCTGCCGCCGTCTAGCCCGCCTGTCGCACATCAGGCAGACGGCCACGTCACTCCGTGAGTGACGCCAGTGGTGCGGCGAGCTCGCGCCACTGGTACTCGGGGACTGTCCGCTTCTCCGCTGACAGAGCCTGCACCGCAACGTGGTCCGCGCCAGCGTCCAGGTGCTCCTTCACCCGCCGCACGATCGCGTCGGCGTCACCCCAAGCCACCATCGCGTCGACGAAGGCGTCCGTCCCGCCGTCCGCGAGGTCGTCGTCGGTGAAGCCCAGGAACTTCACGGCATTGGCATAGTTCGGCTGGGACAGGTACACGCTGGTGTAGCGCCGGCCGATCGCTCGCGCCCTGACCGGGTCAGTCTCCAAGACCACGGCCTGCTCAGGCGCGAGTAGCGGTCCCGACCCGAGGATCTCTCGCGCCTGAGCCGTATGCTCCGGGGTGACGAAGTACGTGTGGGCACCCTCGGTCCGCTCGCCCGCGAGACTGAGCATCTTCGGTCGTAGCGCTGCCAGCACGTACCGCGCCGGCGTCGTCGGACGCTGTGCCGTGTAGGGCGCACCCGCGATCCCATCGAGGTACTCGCGCATCGCCGTGAGCGGCTTGTCGTAGTTGTGACCGCGCAGCCCTCCGACGAGGTCGGCGTGACTCACGCCGAGGCCGATGAGCACACGCTCCGGAAACGCCTCGGTCAGCGCCTTCGTGGCGCAGGAGGCAGCCACTGCGTCGCGCGCCCACATGTTGGCGATGCCGGTAGCTCCGATCAGGTGGTCGGTAGCCGACAACAGCAGGGCGAGGTGCACGAACGGGTCTCGACCTGCGACCTCGGGGACCCAGACCGCGCCGTAACCGAGGGACTCGATCTCGGCGGCGAGCTCCTGAGCGCGGGCCGCGGGCACCGTGTCCAGCGCTCCGGTCCAGATACCGACGGGCGGCAGGGGGAATCGTGTCGTGGTCACCCAGCCACCCTAACTCTCTTGAGCTAGCGCACGCTAGACAGTAGCGTGAGCGCACTTCGTCCAGTCGAGACACAGAGGTGGCAGCATGCATCGCGTCACGACCGAGCGCCGAGGTCGCGTGCTCGTGATCCGGATGGATCGTCCCGACAAGCGGAACGCCGTCGACGCGGCGATGACCGCGGAGCTGGACGCGGCGCTCAACACTCTCGAGGACGACCCCGAGCTGTGGTGCGGAGTCCTCACGGGCGGTCCCGACATGTTCTGCGCCGGCACGGACCTCAAGGGGGGCCCCGGGACACCGACCGAGCGAGGCGGCAACTACGGCGTCGTCAAGCGCCGCCGCAGCACGCCGCTCGTCGCGGCAGTCGACGGGATCGCTCTGGGCGGCGGCTTCGAGATCGTGTTGTCCTGCGACCTCGTCGTCGCCGGCCGCTCCGCGCGGTTCGGCCTGCCGGAGGTCAGCCGGGGCGTGATCGCCAACTGTGGCGCCCTGTTCCGCGCTCAGCGTCCGCTGCCACTCAATATCGCCAAGCAGATGCTCCTGACCGGCCAGCCCTTGTCGGCGACGCGCGCACATGAGCTCGGCCTGGTCTCCGAGGTCGTCGACGACGGCACGGCACTCGAGGGAGCTCTGGTGCTTGCCGAGCAGATCTGCCGAAACTCGCCCTTCGCGGTCGGCGAGACGCTGAAGGCGGTCGAGCAGGTCGTCGGCGCCACCGACGAGGCTGGATGGGCAGCCACCGCAGAAGCCCTGTCCGCGATCCTCGCCAGCGCCGATCGCAGGGAGGGCGTCCAAGCCTTCCTCGAGAAGCGCGAGCCGCAGTGGGTCGGTCGCTGACCGCGGATCGCACCGACGCCGCTGCACGCGGCGAGGCGGTCGTCGCCGAGTCCTTCCCGACCGCCGAGACCGATCTCGACGACGTCGTCAGTGAGAACGGGATCCCGTCGCTGATCTTGCTCTCGAGTTGAATCGCCACAAAATCAGGACCAGATCCCGCTCCCACCGTCACAGCCAAGCGCGCTCGCAACCTCAGGCGAGGCCCCTCGCCGGGATGGCGACGTGCTTCGCGCGGAGGTACTCCCCCAGCGACTTCCCCTGGTGGTCGATGCGCACGTTCGGTGAAGTCTCTGTGCCGAGCAGTCCCTTCACGACGAAGTGCACGGCGTTGAGGCGCGGCAGCTCGTGGCGGATGATCCTCAGGTCGCGGGTCTCGGGCAGGAGGGCCCGGAGAGCCTCGGTGGACAGGGTCGAGCGCAGCCAGGGCCAGTCCGCTCTGTCCGTGACCCACACCCCGAGGTTGGAGTCCGACCCCTTGTCACCGGACCGGGCGTGGGCGAGCGTGCCCAGCGGCAGCTGGGCGCCGTCTGCGTCCGCCCGCGGAGGCTCCGGGTGTTCGGGCTGCGCGATCTCGTCAGGCTCGGCGTATCGCGAGGGACGCGGTGCCTCGACCACGCTCCCGTCCTCGAGGACCGCGACGTGGTCGAGGACCTCGACGTCCACCAGGCCCGGCCAGTAGCCCATTCTCGGCCACGGCGGTCCGAGCCGCTGCGCGCCTCCGTCGAGGTGTAGACCGGGGAAACTCTGGAGATAGAGGCCGAAAAGGACTCCGGCGAAGGAGCGCAGCGCCTCGCGCCGTTCGGCGATCGCCATGACCCGGATCGGGACGGTGGCTTCCCACTGGGTGGAGGGGTTCTCGACCGCGGCTCCGACGGGGCTCACGTCCAGGACATCAACCTCGCCGAGTGCGTCGTGCAGCTGGGATCGGAGCAAGGCGACCTTCGCCCCGACGTCAGGTCCGGTGCAGAAGACAGTCTGGGAGGTCTGCCATCCCGTCTGGGCGAACAGTGCGATCTTGGTGGTCCGCGGCGGTGGGGTCCCGGCCACGGGGCCGATACCGACGCGGTCCGGGCCGAGCTGGGTCAGCTCGACGGTGTCGAGGTGCACGGTCACATCCGGGTTGAGATAAATAGGGCCCTGGATCTCGTACACGAGCTGAGCGGTCACGGTGTCCACCGTGACGGTGCCGCCGTCACGGCGGTGCTTGGTGATCACGCTGCTGCCGTCGGCCGCGATCTCGGCGATGGGGAATCCTGGATGTCGGACCCCGGGCACCTTCTGGAAGCCGGAGAAGTTGCCGCCCGTCGCCTGAGCCCCGCACTCGATGACGTGACCGGCGACGACGGCACCTGCCAGGGGAGACCAGTCGTCCGGGCTCCAGCCGTGCCACCAGGCAGCGGGTCCCACGGTCAGCGACGCGTCTGTGACGCGGCCTGTCACGACGATGTCGGCGCCGTTCCGCAGAGCGGTCGCGATTCCGAAGGCTCCCAGGTAGGCGTTGGCCGCACGAGGCTCGGCCCCCCAGTCCTTGACAGGCGCGCCCGTGTCGAGATGCTCGAGCCTGTGCCCGGCGGCCTGCAGGTCGTCGATCCGGTCGAGGATCGAGTCTCCCGCGACGTGCGCCACCGTGAGGTCGAGTCCCTCCTCGCGGACGAGGGCTCGCAGTTTCTCGGCCAAGGAGGCCGGGCTCAGCCCGCCGGCGTTCGTCACCACCTTCATGCCGCGCTCCGCCACGGCGGCGAGATGGGGGCGCAGCTGCTGCACGAAGTAGGCGACGTAGGCGTGCTCGGGATTCTCACGGTAGTCGTTGGCGAGTGCCGCCATCGTGAGCTCGGCTAGGTAGTCACCCATGAGGACGTCGACCGGGTCACCTGCCATGACCTCGTCGATCGCCGAGCGACGGTCGCCGAGATAACCGGAGAAGTTGGCCACCCTGATCGGGGTCCTGCCGGTGGAGCTCATGAGCCTGCCTTTATCCGTTCGAGAGGCGTCCGCCAGGACGCCGTGGGCGTCAGAAGGCGGTGACTCCGCCGTCGATGGCCATGGCAGACGCGGTGGTCCACACAGACTCGTCCGACAACAGGTAGACCACCGCGTGCGAGATCTGCACCGGGTCCATGACGTCGCCCGGGATGAAGTGGGCGAACGTCGACAGCAGCCCCTCGTTCCCGGCGGCGATGTCGGCCATGTAAGGCATGATGTGGCGCGCCATCTCGGTGTCCACCGGTCCCGGGTGCACGGTGTTCACCCGGATGCGGTGCTTGCCCAGCTCGGCGGCGAGGGTCTTGCCCAGTCCGGTCACGCCGAACTTCGCAGCGCTGTACGGCAGGTTGAACGGGCAGCCCTTCAGGCCTCCGGCCGACGAGATCAGCACGATCGAACCGCCCTCACCGGCCTCGACCAGCAGGGGCGCCGACGCCATGACCGTGTTCCACACCCCGACAAGATTGATGTCGATGACGTCGCGGAACTGTTGCTCGGTGAACTTGTCCCAGGCAGCGTTGATCCCGATGCCCGCGTTGGCAACCACCCCGTCGAGCCGACCCAGCTGCGAGACGCCGGCCTTCACGACCTCCTGCAGCCGGCCGAGGTCTCGCACATCCGCGTGCTCGGCGACGATGCGCCGCCCGCGCGCCTCGACCAGCGCCACCGTCTCCTTGAGGTCCTCCGGCGTGGCTCCGGGGTACTGCGTGACCGTCGGGATCGACTCGCAGATGTCGACAGCGATGATGTCGGCACCCTCTTCGGCGAGGCGGACCGCGTGGGCACGGCCCATGCCTCGGGCCGCGCCCGTGATGAAGACGACCTTGCCGTCCATTCGTCCGGCCATGGCTCCTTCTCCTGTCGCTGATGCAGAGCGCCCGGTGCGCTCAGGCGAGGCTGGCTCGTGGCAGGAACTGCGTCACGCGTTACGCCCGAGGGCGCCGAGCGCCTCGAACACGACGCCCATGCGCAGCAGCTCGAGGGTCTGCTTCTTGAGCGGGTGGACCATGATCGCCCGTGTGAACCGGAGGGTGGAGTCGGATTTCTCCGCGATCTCGCGTGCGACCTCCCACGCCCTCTCCAGGACCCGCTCCTTCGGCACGACCTCCTTCACCAGTCCCCAGCTGAGTGCCTGGTCGGCCGTAATGACGTCGCCAGAGAGCATGTAGGCGCGGGCACGGTTTATGCCGAGCAACATGGTCATCCAGATGTGGCAACCGTCACCGGGGACCGTGTCCTGCAGGTGGAAGTGCGCGGAGTCCTCGAAGGAGGCGTCCTCCGAGGCGATGACGATGTCCGAGTAGAGCGGAACCTCACAGTGGCGCCGGGCCGGACCGTTCACGGCGGCGATCACCGGGACCTGAATGTCGAGCAAGGCGTTGTTCATCTCCGGCTGGTCGATGAAGCCGTCCTTCTCCCACATCTCGTACTCCTCGGCGAAGCTCATGCCGACCGAGACCGAGGTGGTCCTGCCGCCAGGAGCATCTGCGCGCGGCCCCAGGAACTCGTGACCGGTCCCGGCGATGATCACCACACGGTTGCCCCGGTCGAGCGCGATGTTGCGGAACACGCTCGTGAACTCGCGGTGAGCTGAAGCACCCCAGCGGAGCGAGTCGCCGTCCGTGTGCAGCAGGACCTCGAGGATCCCGCTCTCATCCCTGGTCAGTCTGATGAACTCGTACCTGTCCTGATAATCAGCCAGTTGCACCAACGCGCACCATCTCCTCTACAATGCCTAGCGAGCGCTAGGAAACTGGACAATACGTGCGCTCAATCACTTTGGCAAGGGCTCCTCGACGCAGCGTCGGGGTGCCGCCAGATGGCGGTCTGAGCCCGGACCCGCCCGCCGACGGTCGGGTACCACGGCAGCTGACGCCAGTTCAAGATCGTCATGCTCCCCGAGCGAGAGAGCCAACCATGCCTGAGATCGGCCCCACCTTCGCCGACACTCCTGTCCACCCCCCTTCGACCGCGAGCTCGCTGACACGCTCGCGGCTCTGCGGGAGGGGGTCCCGACCCTGACGCACGAGACCCTGCCGGCGATGCGGCGGATGATGGTCGAGGGAGTCCCCGGGGTCGAGCAGCCGGACCTGACCGCAGGAGGCGCCGTCCAGGTCACAGAGCACCGGGCCCCGGGACCCGAGGGTGCGCCCGACGTGACCCTCACCGTTCTACGTCCCCGCGCAGCGCACGGTCCTCGGCCCGCGATCTACCACGTCCACGGTGGAGGCATGGTCGCAGGCGACAGGCACAGCGGCATGCACCTGTTCCTGCCGTTCGTCGTCGACCACGGCGCGGTGGTCGTGTCCGTGGAGTACCGTCTCGCGCCCGAGCACCCCGACCCCGACCCCGTCGAGGACTGCTATGCCGGTCTGGTCTGGACCGCGGACAACGCCGCCGAGCTGGGCATCGACCCCGGACGGCTCATCATCGCCGGACCGAGTGCCGGCGGCGGACTCGCTGCCGGCACTGCCCTGATCGCCCGGGACCGGGGCTATCCGAAACTCAGCCACCAGGTGCTGGTATGCCCCATGCTCGACGACCGCTTCGAGAACCCGAGCAGCCGGATGCTCGACGGCGAGGGCATGTGGGACCGTAACGACAACCTCTTCGGCTGGACAGCGCTCCTCGGTGACCGCCGCGGCGGGCCGGACGTGTCGCCGTACGCCGCCCCGGCGCGCGCCGCGGACCTGTCCGGCCTGCCTCGTACCTACATCGACACCGGCTCGGCGGACTCGTTCCGCGACGAAGCACTCATCTATGCCCAGCGCCTCTCGCAGGCCGGCGTCAGTGTCGACTTCCACATGTGGGGCGGCGGCTTCCACGGTTTCGACATCACCGGCGCCGACGCGGCCCTCGCCCGCGCCTCGGTCACGACGCGGGCGGACTTCATCCGTCGAGCGCTGGAGACCTGATCCCTGGCCGCCGGTCGAGTCGCCCACCGATCTGTCAACGGGTCACGGAGCACCACTGCCGCCGACCCGCGCCGTCACGGACGACTCGGCCTGGCGCGCCGCCCGGGAAGTGTGCGCCGAACAGGAGGGCTCCGCTGCGCTCGGCTTCGTCCGCCACGGTCTCGCGAGATCGAGCCGCGCCGGCGTGGTCCAGGTCCGCGTGGCTACTCCAACCGCCCTCGACCAGCAGGACCGGGTGGTAGGCCGTGTCGCCGAGAAGCACGACCGGCCCGTCCGAGGTCTCGACGTCGACGGTGCAGTTGCCCGGCGTGTGTCCGGCCAGGAGCCGCATGGCCACGGCGTCAGCGATCTCGGTCCGCGAACCTGAGGCGATCTCCACCAGGTCCGAGACCTTGCCGAGGATGTCCCACACTCCGTCGGTCCCGGCGCCAGACGCCGGTCCAGAGCGGATCCAGTCCCAATCCGCCGCGTGGACGTGGTGGCGGGCGTACTCGAACAAGGGCTGACCCTGTGGTGCGAGCCATCCGACGTGGTCGATGTGCACGTGGGTCACGACGACGTCCGTGACCTCCTCGGTAGTGACGCCGAGCGTTCCGAGGTTGTCGAGGAGCTGAGCGCTGGGATCGATACCGGCCGGCGCCTCGGGTCCCAGGCCCGCGTCGACGAGGATCGTCCGATCGGCCGAGCGCAGCAGGTAGCCACCCATCGGCATCACCCAGCCACCCTCGAACCACGAGGACGCGTGCCAGTCGTGGGCTGCCGACGCCGGTGGCACGAGGATCATGTTCGGTTCGACGCGGGCCTCCGCGTCCAGGACGGGATCGATGCGTGGGACGGCCATGGGCGCTCCTCGGATGTGCGGTCGGTCAGATCCGGCCGGCGGCGTCGGCCCAGTACTTGTCGCGCAGCTGACGCTTGTACAGCTTCCCGGTCGCGAGGCGCGGGAGCTTGTCCTCGAAGTCGATGGACCGGGGACACTTGTGCCTCGCCAGGTGCTCCTGACAGAACTGGATCAGCTCCGCCTCGAGCTCGGGACCGGGAGTGCTCCCGGGCATCAGCTCCACAGCCGCCTTGACCTCCTCGCCCAGGTCCGGGTGCGGGATGCCGAACACGGCGGCGTCTGCGACCTTGGGGTGGGTGATGAGCAGGTTCTCCGTCTCCTGCGGATAGGTGTTCACCCCACCCGATATGATCATGAAGGTCGCGCGGTCGGTGAGGTAGAGGAAGCCGTCCTCGTCGAGGTAGCCCACGTCTCCGACGGTGCACATCCGTCCGTCGGGCGAGAGGGCCTCCTGGCTCCGCTCGTGGTCGTTGAAGTACCGCACGGGCCTGTCGGTCACGAACCACAACGTTCCCGGCATTCCGGCAGGCACCTCGTTCAGCAGGTCGTCACAGACCCTCAGGTCACCGGAGACGACGCGCCCCACGGTACCTCGGTGCGCGAGCCACTCCTCTGAGTTGCACGCCGCGAAGCCCATCGCCTCGGTGGCGCCGTAGTACTCCACGAGGATCGGGCCCCACCATTCGATCATCTGTTCTTTGATGGGCACCGGGCATGGTGCCGCCGAGTGCACGGCAACCTCCAGTGACGAGACGTCGAAGGACAGCCGGACCTCGTCGGGCAGCTTCAGCATCCGGACGAACATCGTCGGCACCAGCTGCGAGTGCGTCACGCGGTAACGCTCGACGAGCCGGAGGTACTCCGTGGCGTCGAACCGCTCCATGATGATCGCCGTGCCGCCCGTCCGGATGGTCAGGCCGACCGAGCCCTGGGGCGCGGAATGGTAGAGCGGAGCAGGCGAGAGGTAGGTGACTCCCTCCCGGAACCCCCACAGCGACGCGAGGAACTCCTGTGGCGAGAGCATGGTCTCCGGAGGGACCTCCGGCAGGTCGTAGAGAATGCCCTTGGGACGACCCGTGGTGCCTGAGGAGTAGAGCATCACGCGGCCGCGCCGCTCGTCGGAGACCGGGGTGCCCGGCTGCGTCGCGGTGGTCTCGAGGAAGTCGAGGAAGCCGTGTCGGTCGGACGGCGACAGCGAACCTTCCTCGTCGACGACGAGGAGCAGCTCGACTGCCGGCACCTGTGCCGCGGCAGCTGCTGCCGCGGGCAACGTCGACGCCGAGGCGATGAGGGCCTTGGACTCGCTGTTCTCGAGGATGTAGGCGAGCTCGTCCGCAGTCAGGTGGGAGTTCGCGGCCGTGACGTATAAACCCGTCCGCTCCCCGGCGCCACAGGACTCGAGGTACCTCGCGTTGTTCTCCATGAAGACCGTGTAGTGGTCGCGGAACCCGAGCCCGGCGTTGCGCAGAACGTGAGCGAGTCGGTTGGTCCGCGCCTCGTACTCGGCGTACGTCACAGCCTCGCCCGTCGATGCCATGATGAAGCACGGTTGGTCAGCGCGCTCAACGGCGTACTTGCCCGGATACATCTGTCTCATCCTCCTCGTCCCGCGCAGTTGTCCGCCCGGGAGCTCTGCGGTCAGCGGCGGTCGCTGGATCCGTTCACAGAGTCCGCAGGGTGCCTCGCGCGTCATCACTGCTCGGGAGCGGCGCTGCCGTCTCTCCTGTTGCCAGCCTTAGTCCCTGTTCGACCAACGTCACTGCGGCAGTGTGCAGCTTGGCTCCGATGTCGGCCGGCGCACGACCGGCCGCGGCCCGCGCGTGGCTGCCCTCCAGCAGGATGGCGAGTCGGTAACAGGCGAGGGCCTGGTACCAGCTGATCTCCGAGAGGTCCCGGTCCGTGCCGGTCGCGTAGCGCTCCAGGATGGCCGCGGGGCCCGGTAGCCCGGGCAGCGGTGCGGCCGGCGGGATACGCCCGGGACCGCCCGGGCCGGGCCACGTGGCCAGCAGGTGACCGAGGTCCAGCAGCGGGTCTCCGATGGTGGCGAGCTCCCAGTCCAGAACGGCGGCCACCTCGGGCGCGGACCGGCTGAACAGCACGTTACCCAGGTGAAAGTCACCGTGGATCACTCCCGGCCGCCAGCGACGGGGCACCCGCTCCTCGAGCCAGCGACCCAGAGCGGTGACGTCGCCGAGTTGGTCAGGACCGGGCCAGGCATCGAACTCGCCGTAGGAGTCGAGCTGACGTCGCCACCGCGCGACCTGACGCTCGAGCCATCCCTCGGCTCTCCCAAGATGCGCGATGCCGGCTGCCACCGGGTCCACCCGTCCCAACGCTGCCAGCGCGTCTACGAACGACAGGCCCATCCGCAGCTGGAGCTCAGGGTCTTCCCGGAACCGTTGGGGCACCTCCGACATGGCGTTGTAACCGTCCACCGCCTCCATGACGAAGAAGCAGCAGCCGAAGACGTCCAAGTCCTCGCAGAGGGCGACGAGCCGAGGGTGCGGGACCACCGAGCCGGTGAGCCCGGCGAGGATCGAGGCCTCTCGCACCATGGTGGCGTCGCTGTTGGGGCGCGGGTGCCCGGGCGGCATCCGCAGCACGTAGTCATGGCCGTCCCGGCTGAAGCGCACCAACAGGTTCTGGGTGCCGCCAGCCAGCACCGTCAGTCCGCTCACTGGGCCGGAACCGACGCCCTGAAGGTTCAGCCAGCTCGTGAGCTTCGCGACGACGACGCGCGGAGGGCTGTAGATCACTGCGCCGTCCGTCCGCCATCGACCGCCAGGATGGCGCCCGTGGTGAAGCTGGACGCCTCGCTGGCGAGGAACAGCGCCGCGCCGACGATCTCGTGTGGTCGTCCGGCTCGTTGCAGTGGGTAGCGAGCCAACTTCTTCTCGGTAGCCTCCATATCCCAGTGCGTGCTGACGTCGGTCAGGAAGGCGCCAGGCATGATGGCGTTGACACGGACGGTAGGGCCGAGCGCCTGCGCGAATCCCTGGGTCAAGGCGTGGAGTCCAGCCTTGGCAGCGGCGTAGGGCAGCTCAGTTGTGCCCGGCCTCCATGCCGCGATGCTGCTGATGTTGATGATCGATCCGCCGCCATCGGCCACCATGCGTGCCCCGGCTAGTGCGGTCAGCCGGAACGGGCCCTTGAGGTTCACCCCGATGACCTTGTCGAACAGTTCCTCCGAGACTGTGTCGAGACTGGGGTAGAGCGGCGACAACCCCGCATTGTTGACCAGCACATCCAGGCGTCCGAACTCGTCGTACACCCGATCCACGAGCCCGCCCTGCGCCGCCCAGTCAGCGACGTGCGACGCCACGGCGATGGCGCGACGCCCGGTGCGCTCACGGACCTCAGCGGCGACCTTCTCGCATGCCTCCAGCTTGCGGGACGTGACGACCACGTCGGCGCCCGCCTCGGCGAAGGCGACGATCATCTCCCGTCCCAGACCGCGGCTACCCCCCGTCACCAGCGCGACCTTGCCGTCGAGACCGAAGCCCTGGAACGATCCGGTCACAGCGCGGCCGCCTCGCGCTCGAGGCGCTCGGCGAGGATCCGCCGGGCAGCCGCACGACGGGTCGGAATGTGCTCAGTCGGGAAGAGACCGTCGGCCGGCTTGACATCTCGCAGGAGCTGCTTGGCTACGGTCATCTGGTGGATCTCCGTCGGCCCGTCCGCCAGGGACATCGACTCCGCACTGATGAGCATGGAGGAGAAGGGCATCTCGTTGGAGAGACCGAGCGCGCCGTGCAGGTGCATGGACCGACGTACGACGTCGTAGTAGACCCCCGGCATCGCCGCCTTGACTGCGGCGATGTCCTTCCGGACGCGCTGGTAGTCCTGGTGCTTGTCGATCAACCAGGCGGTGCGCAGGACGAACAGGCGGAACTGCTCGAGCTGGATCCAGCTCTCAGCGATCATCTGCTGGGTGAGCTGCTGGCTTCCGAGAGTCCCTGCTCGAACGTGACGCGAGACCGCCCGCTCGAGCATCATGTCCAGGGCTCGGCGGACCTGGGCGATCGTGCGCATGGCGTGATGGATGCGCCCCCCGCCCAGCCGCGCCTGCGCGATCTCGAAAGCAGCACCCTCCTTGCCGAGGACGTGATCCGACGGGACTCGGACCTGGTCATAGGAGACGTAGGCGTGGCTCGCTGTCTCCTCGCTCTCGGTGCCCAAACCGACGTTACGAATGATGCGCAGCCCCGGAGTGTCCGCAGGCACGATGAACATGGACATGCCACCGCGGGTCCCGAGTGCGGTGTCGGTGACCGCCATGACGATGTAGAAGCTGGCGTAGCGGGCGAACGAGGAGAACCACTTCTCCCCTGAGATGACCCACTCGTCACCGTCGCGGACCGCGGTCGTGGTGAAGAGACTGGGGTCGGAGCCGGCATGCGGCTCGGTCATCGAGTAGCAGGACCCGATTTCGCCAGCAAGGAGCTTGGTCAGGTAACGGTCCTTCTGCTCAGGCGTGCCGTAGCGAGCCAGGATCTCAGCATTGCCCGAGTCAGGCGCCTGACAGCCGAAGATCGAGGGAGCCCATCGCGAGCGACCGAGGATCTCGTTCAGCAGCGCTAGCTTGACCTGGCCGTAGCCCTCCCCACCGAGCTCGGGCTCGAGGTGGCAGGCCCATAGCTTCGCGTCCTTGACCCGCTGCTGGAGCGGGCGGACGATCCGCATGGCCCGCTCATCACCCTTGTCATACGGATCACCCAGCACGAAGTCCAGGGGCTCCACCTCACTACGGACGAACTCGTCGGCCCAGTCGAGCTTGTGCTGAAACTCGGGATCGGTGTCGAAGTCCCAACTCATGACACACCAGCCCTTGCTCGTCGATGATGGACGGCCCGCACAGCAACCCCTGTCGGTCCACGTGGAACGCCGACGCACCGCTGCAGTATTTCTAGCGCTCGCTATGCTGCCATTCGTCCCGCAGCCCCGTCAACCACGCGCAGAGTGATCGGCGGCCGATAAGGTTAGCCTAGGCCTAACGTTCGCTAGCACAGGCTCTCGCGGACACCAAGCATCGTGACCCGACGAGGACATGGCACCGGATGACAACTCAGCCAGAGCAGCGAGCACCCTTCGACTGGCAGTCCTACGAGGACCTCGAACTGCACCCGATCCTGTCGGCCGCACTCGCGGCGTTCTACGAGCACGGCTACCACGGGACGACGGTGCGCGACATAGCCGGTCGAGTCGGACTCACGATGCCGGCGCTCTACTACCACTACGGCAGCAAGGAGGGTATGCTCCTCGCTCTGCTGGACATCGGCATGGACGACCTCCTCGCTCACATCGAGGGTGGCCAAGAAGCAGCGGGTGACGACCCGCTCACCCAACTGGAGAACTTTGTCAGCGCCTTGTGCCTGCACAACATCAGGCGCCAGAACTTCGCCAGAGTCCACGCCGAATCGAGGTTCCTCGGGCCTGATCGCCGCAAGGACTACTTCAAGAAGCGCGACGAGGTGTTCAGCACACTCCTGGGGATCTTGGAACGAGGCAACCGGGCTGGAAGGTTCGCCCTGGAAGAGCCGCACACCATGGCCTTGGCCATTCTCGGCATGGTGAACGGCATCGTCGAGTGGTTCAGACCAGCCGGCGCCTGGACGCCGGACGACATCGCCGAGCGATACACGGGCCTCGCGTTGCGGCTCGCGGATGTCCGTGCGGGACGCAAGCGACCACAATGAACCTACGCACCATTCCCTGCAGAACCGACGGAGACGCGGCGCAGCGCGTCCGTGAGCGTGTCCGACGCCTCGCGCGCGAGAGAGACCGATCCCCGGGCAGCTCAGCCTGCTTCGAGATCGGTACCGCCTGGCGCGCGAAGAACCCTGCTCCTCGACCTGCTCGCGCTCTCCCCGACCCGCACAGGCCTGGCGACCCGACCCGCACAGGCCTGGCGACCTGCCGCACCGACATCGACAGGGCCCTGACCAGGTTCTTCGAGTTCTGCGCGACCGTCGGTGCGACCGTCCCCGAACTCGTCACCCTCGCCGAAACGATCTCCGGCTGGCGGGTCGAGATCACAGGCGCGATCCTCCACGGCCTGTCCAACGCCGCGGCGGGGGGTGTGAACCGCCAGGCGAAGCTCGTCTACCGGGTCGCCTTCGGCCTACGCAACGTCGCCAACCAGCAACGCCACGCCCGCTACACCGCATCCCGTTCCACCCGCCCCAATTGGCAACCCTCTGCAACCACCCACCCGCAGGCGGCGTAATCAACCGAACATAGAATCCGGCCAACTGCGAAGAGCCACATTCGCATAATCAAACTGCGGCAGAAAATCTCCGGCTGTCCTCGCACCCTCACCAGCGCCCACCAGTTCTGCGCGATCCGAAGCTACCTGTCCACCACCTAACCCAAGATTAAAGCGGTACCTGACCAGTTACGGTTACCGGACCCCGCAACAGGCCCACGACGACTACCAGGAACGCCAGAAAGCCTCCTGATCACCCCGGAACAGTTATTTGGAAGGCCGTTCGGAGAGATCGGAGCACATCAGGTGGACCTGATGCGTCGAATCCGCCCGGAGATTCATGCTCTCCGACCACTCGTCAGCTACTCATACTGTCGTCGTACAGGAGAAAGCGTCCTCCTCCCTGCCGCTTGGCGGCATACATCGCGATGTCAGCCGCGTGGAGAAGGTCTTCCGGGTCGAGGAGCTCTGGGCCGGACAACGCGACGCCGACACTGGCGGTCACCGCGGATGCGCCGCCAGATCTGGCAAGCGCGAGCGCCTCGGCCGCACGACCGGCGATCTGCTCGACCGATCCAATCGACGCGACGTCCACGCAGAGCACCGCGAACTCGTCACCCGCGAACCGCGCCACGACGTCACCGGGCCGGGTAGTTCGCCGCAGCCGGCTCGCGACCTCACAGAGCAGATCGTCGCCCGCACGATGGCCCAGCGTGTCGTTCACCGCCTTGAAGCCATCGAGATCGATGAACAGCACAGCCACCGCGCCGCCTCCTCGCTGCGATTGAAGAAGCGCCCGGCCAACATTCTTCAGAAAGGAGGTTCGGTTCGGCAGACCGGTCAGAGCATCGTGCAGGGAGCTGTGCCGCGCGGAGGCTGCACGGTCGCGCTCCGCCTCACGGGTGCGGGCCAGCATCAGACCAAACGAGATCTGCCCCGCGATCGCCTCGACGAAATCCCGGTAGTCCTCATCCAGCGCGATCAGGTCGCTGACCCCTGCGATGAACAGGCCGATGGGCGCCGAGCTCTCACGGTTCCGCAACGCCACCGCGACCGCGGTCGTCGGCGCGGGCGAACCGCCGGCCAGACGGATAGAATCCCACCCCGGAAGCTGCTGGATCACGCGCCCTCGCCCCGTCGACACCGCATCGACGATGTCAGGCAGGACACCGCAGCGGTGAAGCTCGGCGAGGAAACTGCGCCTCGCCTGTCGCCCGCCCAGCCCACCTGTGGTGACTGACTGCGGCGCCGACAGCAACGGATATCTCTCCCAGAGAAAGACGACAGAAAATGGAATGTCTGCCGGATATTTCTCCAACACGGCGGTGGCATGGGTGCCCACCGACCGCTGCGTACGAAGCCCGGCAAGGGACGCGGTCAGCTCCCGCTGACAGGCGAGACGTCTGGCTCGAATCACCTCCTGGGTCGTCTCCTGGTAGGTCGACAGGAGTCCCGCGATCCGCCCGTAGTCAGATATGTTCCGTATGGGGCTGAACGAGAAAGTGAAGTACGTTTCCGCAAGGTAGCCACGCCGCTTGATCAGCAGGCGCTTGTTCACCGACCAGGTGGACCCGCCCCCTGACATCACCTGCGCGGACAAGGGGCCCACCTCGTCCCAGGCCTCAGGCCAGAGCGACTTGAAAGGCCTTCCCATCGCGTCCGGGTGCTTGTCGCCGAGATCCGGTATACATGCATCGTTGTAAATATAGGCGAGCTCCGAGCCCCACATGACTATCATCGGGAAGCGGGACTCCAAGCACATAAACAGTGCTGTGCACAGGCTTGTTCCCCATCCACCGGGCGGGCCGAGAGCTGTGGACTCCCAGTCGCTCTTGGCCGCTATCGCCCGGCCCGCCGCACCACCGGCGGCGAGCAGCGCGTCGATCTTCACACGCCCCCCGCGCGCATCACGGCCGGCGGACGCCGCACGACCGATACCCTCAGCGCCGAACGCGCCCGTCGCCCGCGGTGTTTCCGCAGGAATCCGAGACCGTGCCGTCGCCTACCACCTCATCCGCTCTCGCCAACACTGACCCGCCGCACGACGCAGGAAAGTGCTGGTGTGCGCCTTCCGCTGCTGCTCCCCAACTCCTGCAGGACTTCCCCCGTGCAGCTTCAACAAACCCGTATACTATCGACGGTTCTGTCCCGTTCTCGGTGTTTCCGGCAGTTTGGTCTAGTAGGTCTCGGCCGATGGCCAGCGGTCACTGAACTTGATCGAGAACGCGTCGATCACGGGCTTCCAGCGGACGGTTCACCGAGCACGGCCGGTCCCGGTCGGGTCGAGGCTGCGGGTCACAAGATATAGACACTTCAACGCGGAGTGGATGCAACGGGTCAACGCAACAGCTTGATCAGCAAGGTGTTGCGTGGGTACTGGTGGTCGGCCGGCGATCCTGATGTCTGTCCAGCGTGAGTTCTGGGCTGGGGTGCGGTCGGGGATGGTGGTCGCTGAGGCGGCGGGTTTGGTCGGAGTGTCGGTCACCGTCGCTTGGTGGTGGTTCCGGCAGGTTGGCGGGGTGATGCCCGAGCCTTTCCCGACCGGCGAGACCTCGCCTGACGTGCGTCGTCTTCCTTCCAGGAACGTGAAGAGATCAGTTGCCGGCGGGCGGCAGGTGAGGGAGTGCGTGATCGCGCGTGGGCTGGGGCGTTCGCCGTTGACGGTGAGCCGGGAGCTGCGGCGCGGGACTGTTCGGCGGAAGTCGGGATATCGGGCCTCGGTGGCTCAGGCCCTGGCGGATCAGCGTGCCCGGCGACGAAGGTGAGGGTGCTCGCGCTGGACGAGCGGCTTCGCGACCATGTGCAGAATCGGTTGGACGCCAAGGACAGCTTTGAGCAGGTCAGTAGGCGGCTCGTCGTTCTGTTTCCCGATGACCCGCACATGCGTGTGAGCCACGAGACGATCTACCGCAGCCTCTACATGCCCGGCCGCGGTGGCCTGCGCCGGGAGTTGGTTCAGCGCCTGCGCACTGGCCGGACCCTGCGCAAGACCCGACGGACCACAGAACGAGAGGGCGCCTCGCTGGCATGGTCGGCATCGCGCAGCGACCGTCCGAGGTCTTGGACCGCGCCGTGCCGGGACATTGGGAAGGCGACCTCATCACCGGTGCGGAGAACCGGTCCGCGATCGGCACGCTCGTGGAGCGTTTGACTGGCTACGTCATGCTCCTGCATCTACCGAACAACCATGGGGCCGACGACGTCGAGGCGGCAACGGTCGACGTGATGAGCCGGTCGCCACTCACGCTGCGCCGCACTGACCTGGGACCAGGGCCAGGAGATGGCCAATCACGCTGCCACCGCGGGCTGCCACCGATACTCACAATCACTCTCGTATGATTCGTCGGACGAACTCGTCGCGAGTCCGCATTGATGCTTGTGCGACTGCGGTGTTCTGGGCAGCCAGGTCGAACCCGTGGAATGCCCCACCCCAGATGTGCAGGTCGACCAGGACGCCGGCCTGGGACAGCTTTAATGCGAAATCGAGCACCTCGTCCCGGAAGCTGTCGACGGATCCGCAGGAGAGGTATGTGCGCGGTAGTCCCGACAGTTCCTCCGCGCGCGCGGGCGCGGCATAGTAGCTGACGTCTCGCCCGCCACGCCGCTCTCCCAGCAGAGCATTCCAGCCGAAGATGTTGTCGTGCTGGTCCCACGGCCCATCGTTATCGAGCATCCGACTGCTGTGGGTTTGCAACCGGTCGTCGAGCATGGGACAGTCCAGAATCTGGTGACTGACTGCCGGGAACCCGCGGTCGCGAGCCATGAGCACGGCTCCGGCCGCCAGCCCGCCGCCGGCGCTCGCGCCGACCACCATGAGCCGGCTGCCGTCGACGCCGAGGTCTCCGGCAGCCTTGCCCATCCAGGTCAGCGCTGCGTAGCAGTCCTCCACAGGCGCGGGATCGGGGTGCTCGGGCGCGAGCCGGTACTCCACAGTCACGATGACCGCATGGCCCTCGACGACGTAGGGCAGGTAGGTATCTACGCCGAACATCCGCGTGCCCATCACCATGCCGCCGCCGTGGACGTGCAAGATCCCAAGCAGGTCGGGCGGCGCGTCCCGCGGCCTCAGCACGGTCACGACCAGCTCGGTCCCGTCAGGTCTCACAATGGCGAGGTCCTCGACGACGACGGACCCGCCGACGGTGTAGTCCATCGGCTCCTGGCCAGGGACACCTTCGCTGGTGAGCGCGCGTAACTGTGTGAGCGTGTCTGGCCCTAGCCGGGGGAAGAGCCGCGAGTACGCTAGTACCACCGGCTCAAGCTCGGGGTCGAACGGCGGGCGAGAGGGGGTCATCAGGCAGCTCCTGAGATGGCGGGATGGGCGGGCAGGCTGGGCGTCAGGCACGTCCCTGCTTCAGATAGCTCTCCATGACGCTGTCGGCGTCCAGCTCCGAGGCACGTCCGCCGAAGCTGAGCGTCCCGCGGTCCAAGATGTAGGCGAACTCGGACATCGCCAGCGCTTGGGAGACGTACTGCTCAACCATGAGGAGCGCGGCACCGGAGCTCGACAGGATCCTGAGCGCGTCGAAGATCTGCTCGACGATGCGCGGCGCCAGGCCCATCGACACCTCGTCGAGCAGGATGAGGCTGGGCGAGGCCAGTCGTGCCCGCGCCAGCGCCAGGATCTGCTGCTCCCCGCCCGACATGCGGCCAGCCGGGCTGTTCAGGCGCCGCCGCAGCACGGGGAACAGTTCGAGGGCCTCCTCGTAGGAGCGCGACCTCGCACGGGGCGGAATCTGCAACCGCAGGTTGTCCTTGACCGTCAGGTTCGGGAAGACGCCCTTGCCCTCCGGGATGAGACACAGACCTGCTGCCGCGCGGCGGGTCGGTGACAGCTTGGCGGTGTCCTGGCCGTTGAACGTCACCGACCCTGCCGTCGGCCGCAGCAGTCCACTCACCATGCGGAGCAGCGTGGTCTTGCCCGCGCCGTTGGGTCCGAGCAGTGCTGTGATGGATCCGGCGGGCACGTCGAGACTGATGCCGTGCAGCACCTGGGTGCCGCGATACCCACCGCGGAGATCACGGATCTCCAGGGCGTTGTCCGTGCGTGTCCGCATGGTGGTCATGAGGGCTCTCCTGATCCGAGTTCGACGAGCGGGCGGCTGTCGTCCTCGACCACGAGGCTTGAGTCGGTCTCACCGAGGTATACCGACCGCACGACGGGTGAGGTCGCGACCTCGCGAGGTGTACCGGTGAAGATGGGCTTCCCGAAGTCGATGACGTAGATGTTCTGGCAGATTGACAGGACCAGGGACATGTCGTGCTCGACGAGGAGGACGCCGACGTTCCGCTCCCGCACTACCCGTCGGAGGATGTCGCCGAAGACCTTGGTCTCGGCCTGATCCAGACCCGAGGACGGCTCGTCCAGTAGGAGGATCCTGAAATCGCCGGCCAGACACCTGGCCAGCTCCACCAGGCGGCGCTGCCCGGTCGACAGGGACGCGACATGGGCCGAACGGAGGTCCCCGAGCCCGCAGAGCTCCAGGGCGTGCTCGGTCGCGACCTCCATCCGTCGACGCTCGCTCCGCCTGCTGAGGATGTGGCGGACGGGGTTCGCGCCCGCCATGGCGCCCTCGGCGCCGAAGGCGACGTTCTGGGCAACGGTCAACGAGTCGAAGAGCTGCATCCGCTGGAAGGTCCGCCCAAGGCCCTGACGAGCACGGCCGGCCACGCTGAGTTTGGAGAGACCACGATCGTCCATGCTGATCTCGCCCGAGGCGGCGCTGATCAGTCCCGAACAGGCGTTGAACATCGTCGTCTTGCCCGCGCCGTTGGGCCCGATCAGACCGATGATCTGTCCGGTCGGGACCTCGATGCTCACGCCGTCGACGGCGACGACCCCGCCGTAGGTCACGCGCACGTCCTGAGCGCGAAAGACTCCGCCCGGGGCCCGGACCTGCTCCAGGAGCGCCTCACGCTCATCCGCAGTGACTGGTTCCTGCACCCGTGCCTTCCGCCTGGCCAGACGGTCGATCGCCGACTGCAGCCTGGAGTTGTCAACCTCCTGGGTGGCGGTCAGTCCGTAGAGCACAGCGCCGATGCCGAAGACCAGGGTGAAGATGTTGGTCACCGATTCGGACTGGAAGTACGCGGGGATGACCGCCAGCGGGAGACCGGCGAGAAGCGCGTCCCAGGGGGTCCTGCCCACCAGGATGATGACGAGGGCGAAGTACTGGAGGGACAGGAGCGGCGGGAAGTCGCCGATGGATGCGCTTCCGAGGTTCGCGCTCCACAACGCGCCGCCGATGGCAGCGAGGAAAGCCGAGAGACAGAACACCAGGACCCGTGTGATGTTCACCGTCGTGCCTGAGGTCTCGAGTGCTGACGGCGAGTCGGCCATACCTCCGAGGAGCCGACCGAGGCGTCCGCGGGAGATACCGACCACCATCAGGGCGCACGCGAGGGTGATGCCCAGGACCAGGTAGTAGAAAGGCTTGTCGTCGCCCAGTCCACCGGCGGTCGGCCTCCCCACGGTGACACCTCCGGGCTGGGTGCCGAAGAACCAGTCCTGTGTGTAAAACATGCTCTGCACGAGCACACCGAACCCGAACGTGGCCAGCGCGAGGTAGATGCCTCCGAGACGGATCGCGGGGATCGCCAGGACCGCGCCCACCGGCACGGCGACCAGGCCACTCAGGAGGAGCGCCAGGCCCCAGGGCAGGCCTTGGCCCTGCGTCAGGTGCGAGAGCCCCGCAGCTCCGATCGCCATGAACGTGACGTGGCAGAGAGAGACCTGACCTGACATCCGCACGAGCAAGGTCAGCGAGAGGAACACGGTCGTGAGAGCCAGGCCCGAGGTCCAGTGGATCAGGCTGAAGCCCACGAAACCGGGCACCGCCAGGAGCAGGACCAGGACAACCGCGGCCAGGCTGAGCTGGAAGCGGGCAGGGGCACGCCAACTCGGGTGGCTTCGCGGGATCACCTGTGGACGAGCCACGAGCTTCCGCTTCGGGAAGGCGATCAGGACCGCGAACAGCACGATGAACGGGATGGCGCCTGCCAGGCCGGCAAGGGGTCCGCTCGTGAACCACTTCGTGCAGAGCGCGGCCAGCACTCCGATGCCCAGCCCGCCGACGAAGGTGATCGGCATGCTTCGGAACATCCCGATGGCGGCGGCGCCGAAGGCCGAGACGACCAGCAGCGTCAGTCGGGTGGGGTCGAGGGGAACGAGCGGTGCGAGGAGGACCCCCGACCCGGCCGCGAGGGTCGACCCGATGATCCAGGCGAGGCGGCGGGTGGTCACCGGGTTGGTCCCGGCCAGCGCCAGGAGCTCGGGGTCGTCGACGACCGCGAGCGTCGCGATCCCGCGACGGGCGTAGCGCAGGTAGAGGCTCAGGACGAGGACGGCCACAGCCGTCACGACGAAGGTCACGATGTTGGCATAGGACAGGAAGGCGCCGAAGACCTCGACCGTGCCGTCGGGGAAGTACTCCGGAACGACCCGGGGCATGATGCTCCCGTAGTGCAGCAGTGCTGCGGCCTGCACGATGAGGAGCAGGCCGACCGTGGCGGCCACCTGGACCGCGAGCGTCGCGCCCTGGATCCGTCGCGCGATGAGCTCGAGGAAGAGGCCCAAGAGCGGCCCGAGCACCAGCACTGCCAAGGCGGCCGCCCAGACCGGGGACCACCCGTGCAGCACGGTTGTGTCGTAGAAGAGGTACGCCGCCACTGTGGCCAGGGCACCGTGGGCGAAGTTGAAGATGCCCGATGTCCGATAGGTCAGGACCAGGCCGACTCCGGCCAGTCCGTAGACCGCACCGGTCGACAGACCGATGAAGATAAACGGAAGTAACGTCGACATGGTTCTCCTGGAGGTGCGCCTGTGTGGAGGTGGTTCGTGGCGAGGGCGGGCGTCCGGCGGGACGGGACGCACGGTTCGCGCGGGTCATGCCGATGACGGCATGACCCGCGCGACGGTCGTCAGCTCTTGGTGATGGCGTCGAGCACGGACTGCGGGACACAGATCGGCTTGTCACCGCCGGTGAGCTTGCCGCTGTCGATCGTGGACTCGAAGTAGCACGGTGTGCGCCAGAACGTGCCCTTCTCGTAGGTGGTCGGAGCGGTGAGTCCGCCGAGCGTCTCGTCCTTCAGGGAGTACAGACCGTTGAAGACGTCCGCGGGCTTCGAGGTCGGTCCGACGCCGCCGGCCTCGGCAGCGGCCTTGAACATCTCTCCTGCCGCCCAGGTGGTCTCGTACTGCGGGGTGAACTCGGGGTTCGTGAAGGCGTCCTTGGCGTACGTGGTCATCGCCTCGGTGAAGGCCTTCGCGCCGGGCAACGACGTGCCCTGGTAGTTCGCCAGCGAGCTCCACAGCTTCGCGCCCTGCAGGCTGAAGTCGTTGAGCACGGTCTGCGTGGCGATGAAGGCGCCTCCGATCAGCGGCGGCTCGAACCCCTGGGAGGCACACTGGCCGGCCACCTTGGACACGCCGGCACCGTTCGAACCGATCTGCAGCCCGTCCACTCCTGCTTCCTTGGCTGCCAGGCACTGCGCGATGTAGTCCGGCTGGCTGAGGGAGATGGGGGTGCTGAAGTAGCCGACGCCCAGCTGCTCCGTGGTGGCCTTGGCAAGAGCGTCAGGCTGATCACAGCCCGGGTCGCAGAACATGTAGCCGTACTTCTTCGCGCCGAGTCGCTTGGCGATGTCGACCGACGCGACGGCGGCCGTCCACTGGTCGGCTCCGGTCGTGAACAGGTTCGGGAAGGAGTAGGGGCCAAAGGCGAAGTCGAATCCGATGAGCGGGATGTCGGCTGCCTTGAGGTAGTCCGCGGCACTCGGCATGACGGTGGCCATCAGGATCGCGGGCACCTTGTCCTGCTCCACGAGCTTCTTGGCGTTCTGCAGCGTCTTGGCCGGGTTCCCTGCGTCGTCGAGGAGGGTCACCCTGACGGGGTGGCCGTTGATGCCGCCGTTGTCATTGGTGTGGCTGACCCACGCGTCGATCACCTCGGGGACCAGGCTGAAGGCGCCACCGGTGAAGGCGGCGGTGCAGGAGCATAAGGCCCCCACGACGATCGGGTCGCCCTTCAACCCGCCGTCACTCGTGCCGGATCCCGAGCGGCTGCCGGCGTCACCGCCGTCACTGCTCGGCCCACAGGCAGTGACCGCGAGCATGAGCAGGGCCAGGAGAAGTGTGAGCTTCGGGGCGAACCGCCGAGGCCGATGTCTGGGTTGCACGTTACTCCTTGTGTCGGGTTTCTTGCGGGAGTTGCGAGCCGACCGCGCCGTCGATCGACGTGCCGGTCACCGGTCGATGACCGGAAGGATGAGACGGCTCGGACGGGCTCCGCCGTGGTGGACCGTGTTGTCGGCGACGACCATGTCCTCCACCGCCTCGGTGGCGATAACGCCGCCGGTGTTGGAGTTGCGGTCGTAGTGCGGGAAGTTGCTGCTCGAGATGTCGAGCCGGATGCGATGCCCCGTCAGGAAGACGTTGGACGTGACCGCCATCGGGACCGTCACCTCGTAGACCTCTCCCGGGGTCATCAGCTCCGGCTTCGAGAGGTCGTTGCGGTAGCGGAGACGGAGAATGCCGTCGCACAGGTTCAGGGCCCTGCCGTCAGGGAAGACGTCGACGAGCTTGGCGGTGATGTCCGTGTCGACCGCGGAGGACGACACGAAGACGGTCAGATTGACGAAGCCGGTGACCTCCAGGGGTGTCTCGAGGGTCGGCGACAGGTAGCAGAGGACGTCGCTGCGTCCGTCCACGGCGCGCTGGTCCACCGGCCCCACGAACCCGGGGAAGGGCAGCACGGCGCCACCGGCGGTCGGCACGGGATCGCGGGGGTCGTAGCGGAAGGTGTCCTGTGCCGCCGCGGTCGGCGCCTCCAGGGACAGCACTCCGTCCCCCGCGGCCGTGTTCGCCGACCCGGAGCTGCTCAGGTGGTAGTCGACGTATCGCGTGTCAGGGAGAGGCCAGTCCTCCTCGTCGCGCCACTGGTCGATGCCCATCACGAAGATGCGGACCCTGGGTTGTGGCGACGGCGCCGGACGGCCTCGCAACCACTCGTCGAAGAACGCGACGTGGGACGGCGACAGGTCGCAGTCGGCAGCCGCTCCGAAGGAGCGGTCCCGGAACTCTCCGTTCATCGGCATCTCGTGGTGCCAGGGGCCGATGACCAGCCGTGAGCCCTCTCGTGCCTTCTCCGACGCGGCTTCGCTGCGCATGCGCATGAAATCGGCCACCGTCTCGTGGACGAAGAGGTCGTACCAGCCGGACGTGAAGAGCGCCGGCGCCGTGACCGCTCCGATGGACGGTCTCCAGTCCTGGGCCTTCCAGTAGTCGTCGAAGTCCGGGTGGGCCAGCCAGTCGTCGCACCAGCGGCCCTTGCCGATCACGGGCAGGTCAGCGACCGGGAGGGCGTCGCACAGGGCCAGCGGGTCCGCCAAGGCACCGAAGAGCCGCTGGGCCGCCTCGGCCGAGTCGGTCTCGCCGTGCTCGAAGGCACGCTGCTCCTCGGCGGCGTACATGAAGGTGGTCCAGAAAGTGAGCATGCTCAGCGACAACGCGCCGCCGGGCGAATACCAGAGACCGCTGTACCAGTCCACCGCAGCGACGCTCGGAGCAAAGGCCTTGAGGCTCCGCTCGCCGCTGACCGCCATCGCCCACTGCGTCATGCCCATGTACGACGCGCCGTAGGCGCCGACCGTGCCGTCGAACCACTCCTGCTCACGCAGCCAGGCGAGAGTGTCCTCGCCGTCGGCGACCTCGTTGACCTTCGGCTCGAACGTTCCGTCCGAGGCGTACGTGCCCCGCCCGTCCTGGATGACCACGGCATAACCGGCGTTCAGGAACGCGGTCAGGGAGGGAACCGGGTTGAACGGACCGCCGGCGAAGCGATCCATCTCCTTGTTGTAGCTGGTGCGCATGACCAGGGTCGGTGCAGTGCCCTCGAGCGGACGCCACACGTTGGCGCGCAGCGTGACACCGTCCCGCATGTCCATCGGGACGTCGCGTTCGTAGATGTGCCTCACGTCAGTCTCCTGAACGAGGCGTCGAAGTGCACCGGCACTGTCACTCCTTATCGATCGCTAGGTCATCTGTCTAGCGCTCGTTAACCTCTCACGAGGATGTGCGTGTGGTCAACGTCTCAACGCCCGCTACCTGGTGGGCGATCAGACAGGTGCCGGCGGCGCTATACCTAGCGCTCCCTAAGCAGTATGATCGGTCGATCTTTGTCGCTTTGGAAGCGTCACGGGACACGATCCAGAGAACGCTCGCCCGGTAGGAGGAGCTCGTTGGTGCGGGACAGGGTCCGGTCCCAGCTGCAGGCCGCTGGTCTTTCTACGGCCAAGAACACTGACCCCGCTAGACCTCGGCCCGCACCTTGAGTCCCTTCGCATCTGCGAGCGCCGGGGAGCAGCACGACACTGTGCGAGATACCGGCTTCTGCGCCGGCCCATCCTCTGGGACGCGCCATGGGCGCCCGAGGAGCCCGGCGCCGGGCTCCTCGACTGTGACTCCTGCAGCAGCGTGGGACGGAGCCTGTGGGTCCTCAGCTCGGGCCGGTGCGCCTGGCGGGCCGAGATTCGAGCTATTCCGCAGGCCGACCGACGCCTGACGCCGAGACCTCGATGGTGACATCCTCCGCCAAGTAGCCGATCACGGTCTTCACCGTCCCAGCAGATCTGCCCCCTTCCACCACGGCGGTCAGGAGATAGGGCCCCGACGGGGGCAGGTGGAAGGTGAAGTGCCCGTTCGCATCGGTGGACGTGGCCGCCTTGAACTCACCCAGACCGGTATGGAGCACCACGGTCGCCCGACCGACAGGGACTCCGCCGCACACCACGTAACCGGTGAGAGCGAGCTCTCGGTCCAAGACCACCTGGAGCGGATCGTCGTCCTCGACGAGGTCGACGATCTCCGCGTGAGGTGCCCACCCCCGTGAGTTGGTCACGAGCAGATAGCGACCTGGCCCGGGGACAGCCACGGAGTACCGCCCGTTGTTGTCCGTCCTCGCCCAGTCCACCGGCTCGCCGCCCAGGCCGGTGACGGTAACGACCGCTGCCCGGGGCGCCAACGCACCACCGCCGGCGAGGACGCGACCGCGGACGACCATCTCCTCCCCTGCCCCGGAGACCCCGGTCGACCGCACTTCGTCGAGTCGTCTGGGAATCAGGGCTGCGAGTCCGAATGCCATGAGGGCGACCCCCGCGGCGATCCAGTAGACGAGCCTGAACGCCTCGAGCGACGGCACGGTGGTGCCCGCGCTGACGATTGTCATCGAGGCGAGGACGGAGGCGAGGAACGCGCTTGACACCGCGCCGCCGAGCGCTCGCATCAGCGAGTTCAGACCGTTCGCCGACGCTGACTCCGTGATGGGAACGTGGGCCATGATGAGCGTCGGCATGGCAGCGAAGGATAAAGCGGTCCCGACCGACACGAGGGACGCACCGACGACAACCTCGGTCACGGAACCCGTCAGGAACACCCTCAAGACATAGGCCGCCGCCATGATGCCGGCGCCCAGGAGAAGAGTGCCTCTTCCACCGACGCGGGTGACGAGCCGGCCCGACAGCGGGGAGAGTAGCACCAGGATCAGCCCGGAGGGCATCATGGCGAGCCCGGCTTCCGTGACCGACAGCGCGAAGCCGTAACCGGTGGCGGTCGGTTCCTGCAGCTGCTGGCTTGAGGCGAGCATGTTGATGTACAGCGGGAACGCCACGCACAGCGAAGCCGCATTGGTGAGGAGGACCGGCTTTCGCGCGGCGGTGCGCAGGTCCACCATCGGAGCGCCGACGCGCAACTCGAACGGGATCCACACTGCGAGGGTGAGCCCGGCGACCCCGAGGAGCCCGAGTACCACCGCGCTAGACCATCCCCATTCGTTCCCCTTGGAGACCGCCAGGAGCAGGGATGCCAGCGTCACGCTGACCAGGACCGCACCCGTGCGGTCGAAGCGCCCGGGCGTCCGCACCAGAGACTCCGGGACCAGCAGCAGGACGGCCACGGTCAGGACGACCCCGAGCAACGCGGCCGCCCAGAAGATCGACGCGAACCCGAGGTGTCCGTAGAGAACGCCGGACAGAGAAAGGCCGAGGGCCCCACCGATTCCGAGGGTGGCACTCATGAGGGCGACGGCGAAACCCACCCGCTCCTTCGGAAGCACGTCTCGCATCACACTGATCCCGACCGGGATCAGTGCTGCTGCGAAGCCTTGACAGGTCCGGCCCAGGAGGACGAGCGCGAAGGAGCCACCGCTCAGGGCGACCAGGAGCGATCCCGAGGTGCTCGTCACGAGCGCGATCACGACCATGCGCCGCTTTCCGACCATGTCGGCGAGGCGAGAGATGATCGGTGTCGCAATCGCACCGCTGAGCAGAGTCGCCGTCACCGCCCAGGCCGCCGAGGTCGGAGAAACCCCGAGGATCGTCGGCAGCTCGTGCACCAACGGGACGACCATCGTTTGCTGCAGAGCCGCCAACATGCCGGCGATCGCAAGCACGGCGGTAACAGGGCCGGGAGGATGCTCGGCGACTGCTGGGCGAGTCTTGATCTGTGCTCCGTTCAGAGGGCGCGGAGGATGCCCTCGTCCCTGTCCCTGGCATCGCCGAAGAGCATGGCCGAGTTCTCCCAGAAGCTCGACCCCACGAATGCCCAGGAACACGTCGAATGCCGCTTCGGCCAGAGGAAGTTTCGTCGCGCGTCTCACATTCGGCCCCACGAGACGTTGGCGGACCATCGCAGCAACCCACTGGACATTCGGTTGAGGAGCGCATCGCTCTCCACAGATCCCCCGGACCACGACAGGCTCGCAGCGGCGAGGAGGTGCCATGGGTCGGCAGCGAGCCGCTCCCGACGATGCGTCGAAGTCACTCCTCCTTTGACGAGGGAGATGCGGATTTGATCAGGTCCATGACAGTCGAGTCGGCAAGGGTGGTCACGTCACCGACCTCGCGGTGCTCGGCGACGTCTTTCAACAAGCGGCGCAGGATCTTCCCGGAGCGGGTCTTGGGCAGCTCTGGAACGACCATGACCTGGCGCGGCTTCGCAATCGGTCCGATCTCCTTCGCCACGTGTCGTCGGAGCTCCTCCCCGAGATCGGCGCCGCCGACACCGCCCTCAGCCGGGGTCGCCCGGTCGCGCAAGATGACGAATGCGCACACGGCCTGGCCGGTCGTCGGATCCGCTGCACCCACAACCGCCGCTTCGGCGACAGCAGGGTGCGAGACGAGTGCCGACTCGATCTCAGCAGTGGAGAGGCGATGGCCAGACACGTTCATCACGTCGTCGACCCGGCCCAGCAGCCAGAGGTCTCCGTCCTCGTCGAGTTTTGCACCGTCGCCCGCGAAGTAGAGCCCTTCCCAACGCGACCAGTAGGTCTCCTTGAACCGCTCATCGTCGCCCCAGAGCGTTCGGAGCATCGCCGGCCAGGGCTCCCTCAGCACGAGGTAGCCGCTGTTCCCCTGGGCGACTGGCCTCGCGTCGTCGTCGACCACGTCGACGACGACGCCCGGCAGCGCCTTCATCGCCGAACCGGGCTTGCCAGCAGTCACACCGGGCAAATGGCTGATCATGATCTGGCCCGTCTCCGTCTGCCACCACGTGTCGACGATGGGGCAGCGGCTGCCTCCGATGACCTCGTGGTACCAGACGTACGCCGCGGGGTTGATCGGCTCGCCGACCGACCCGAGCAGCCGGAGGGACGAGAGGTCGAAGCCGTCAGGGATCTCGCGACCCTGCTTCATGAAGGTCCGAATGGCGGTGGGCGCGGTGTAGAGGATCGTGACTCGGTAGTCCTGCACGATCTTCCACCATCGACCCTTCTCAGGGGTGCCCTCGTACATCACCTGGGTCGCTCCGTTGGCCAACGGTCCGTAGACCATGTAGGAGTGCCCGGTCACCCAGCCCACGTCTGCCGTGCACCAGTAGACGTCGGTCTGAGGCTTGAGGTCGAAGACCTCCCAGTGCGTGAACGACGTCCCAACGAGGTAGCCGCCCGTCGTGTGCAGGATGCCCTTGGGCTTGCCTGTAGTGCCTGAGGTGTACATGACGTACAGCGGGTGCTCGGAGTCGTGCATCTCCGGCGTGTGGTCGGCTGACGCGCCGTCGACGACGTCGTGCCACCACACGTCGCGCCCGCCTTCTTCGGTTGGGTACCAGGCGACGTCCTGACCTGTGCGACGTACAACGACGACGTTGCGCACCATCTCGCCGGTCTTCTCGACGGCCTCGTCGACCGCCGGCTTGAGCGCTGAGGGAGCGCCGCGGCGATAGCCACCGTCGGCGGTGATCACGACGCGGGCTCCGCAGTCGATGATCCGTGACGCGAGGGCATCGGCCGAGAAGCCGCCGAACACCACTGTGTGTGGCGCTCCCAGGCGCGCGCAGGCAAGCATGGCAACGACAGCCTCAGGGATCATCGGCATGTAGATCGCGACCCGGTCGCCCTTCCTCACGCCGAGGGCGGTCAACGCGTTGGCAGCCCTCGACACCTCCGCCTTGAGCTGGGCGTAAGTGATACTTCGGGTGTCGGCATCTGGCTCACCGACCCAGTGGAGCGCCACCCTGCCGCCGTTGCCGGCCGCGACGTGACGATCGACGCAGTTGACCGAGGCGTTCAGAGTGCCGCCGACAAACCATTTGGCGAATGGGGGGTTCGACCAGTCGAGGACCTGGTCCCACTCCCGGCCCCAGTCAAGCCGCTCGGCCGCCTCGGCCCAGAACGCGGCGCGGTCAGCGTTGGCCCTGGCGTAGGCCTCCTCCTTGACGTTGGCGTGCTCAGCGAGGTCGGCCGGCGGCTCGAACCGTTGCTCCTCGCGAGTGAGGTTAGTCAGGGTCTGTTCGGCCACGATGCTCTCCTCGCAAGACGGACTGGTTGACTCAACCTCGCGAGATTATAGCGAACGCTATACCAGCACGCCCTCACGCCACTGAGAGCACCGAATGTGGCTTCCTGCTCTTCGGAAACCTCCGACCTCCACGAGGCGGGTGCGATCACGTCCGGAGGCATGGCGTTCGGAGAGTGACTCCACGTGATCCTGCTTGCAGGTTATGCGGACAGTGCTTCGTTCGTCACGATGATCTCGGGCGTGTCCGGCGGTGTTGCGCGACGAGTCAGTTCTCGTGAGGATTTCCAGGACGGCATCTGCCATCTCACGGCTACCGGAGGTAATGGTTATCGCTGCCTGGTGATACCTGCGCTTCGCGCTGTCGTGCCGAGATGTCGAGGAACTGGTCGCTGAACCCGGCCTCAAGGCCGATCATGCTGTCGGTCTACCGGTGGGTCACTGGCTGAATTCTGGACGGTACTGCGACGGCAAGTCTCAGCTCAGGAAGAGTTCGCCTGGTCGCCGGGAATAGGCACGGTGGGCGAGCGACTACCTGCCCGCGGGCTGCCTTTCGCATTAGGGGAATCAAGTGGCTCCGCCGGAGGTTCCCGGTGACTTCCCGCGCGCATGCCGTCGATGAACAGCCTGAGGTGACGTCGGTAGAGGCCGGGTGAAGTCTGCCAGGTCGCCTCTATGATCGCCGCCAGGGCGACCTGGATGAACGTGACGTCCGTGGCGTCGAAGTCAGGACGAAGGGTGCCCTGTTCCTTGGCTTTGGCGACCATCTGCTGTACCAGCGGGGCGATCTCCTCACGGGATTTGATCACCAGCGGGCAGCTGGGCGCGCTCGATACCACCAGCCCTCGAAGGCCACAGTTGTTCGCCTGCATGTGCATCGAGTCTTCGAGGTAGCGGACCAGGCCGCGCCACCCGTCGGAGTCAGCCGCCGCCGCGCGGGCGCTGTCGGTCGCGCAGGCCAGCCGGTCGGCGAAGATCGCGTCCAGCAGGTCGTCCTTCGTCGAGAAGTGCCGGTAGACGGTTCCGACACCCACTCCTGCCCGGTGGGCGACGTCCTTCAACGTCACACTCAGCCCCTCGGTGGCGTAGAGCTGTTCCGCGGCCTCCAGTAGCCGGGCACGGTTACGCGCCGCATCCTTCCTGGTCGGAGGGCTCGCGGCGGTAGTCATGCCGCGATCGTACCCTCATTTGGAACAACGGGTCCGCTTCTGGTACGGTCCACATCCGGACCAACTGTTCCGTTTTCTCCGCAGTGTGGGAGCCCTTCGATGCCACCGAAGCCAACAGATCACAGAGCCCAGCCGGCCATCCCACGGAAGTGGCTCGCCCTTGCGTTCGTCGTCACCGCGCAGCTCATGGTCGTGCTGGACGCCACCATCGTGAACGTCGCGATGCCCGCCGCGCAGGTCGATCTGCACTTCGCGGACCACGACCGGCAATGGATCATCACCGCCTATGCGCTCGCGTTTGGCAGCCTGCTCCTACTCGGCGGCCGCCTGGTAGACCTGTTCGGGCAGAAGCACGCGTTCATCGTCGGCCTGGCCGGGTTCGCCCTCGCGTCCGCGCTCGGAGGGTTCGCGTCCTCGTTCGGGCTCCTGGTCACCGCGCGGGCCGGGCAGGGTGCGTTCGGCGCGCTCCTGGCGCCTGCCACGCTCTCCCTCATCTCCACAGCTTTCACCGACAGCAGGGAGCGGGCCAAGGCATTCGGTGTCTTCGGCGCAGTAGCTGCGTCGGGCGGCGCGATCGGCCTGTTCATGGGCGGCGTGCTCACCGAGTATCTGTCCTGGCGCTGGTGCCTGTTCGTCAACTTGGTGTTCGCTCTCCCCGTGCTCGCCGGCACGGCTGTCCTGCTGCCTCGCACGGCGCGAAGTGCCCGTCCCCGCATCGACGTGCCGGGGGTGATCACGGTGACCTCGGGCCTGGTGGCGATCGTCTACGGGTTCGCGCGCGCGGAGTCGCGGGGCTGGAACGACACCATCACCGTGGGTTCGCTGTTCGCCGGCGTCGCGCTCGTCGCTCTGTTCGTGTTCGTGGAACGACGCTCGCAGCACCCGCTGCTCCCGCTGCACGTGATCCTCGATCGCGACCGCGGCGGCTCCATGCTCGCCCTGGGCCTGCTCAGCTTCGGACTGTTCGGGCTGTTTCTGTTCCTGACCTATTATCTGCAGACCACGCTGGGGTTCTCCGCGCTGGCGACGGGTTTGGCATTCGTCCCGTTCCCCTTGTCGATCATTGTCGGGGCGAACCTCATCAGCGGCCCGCTGCTGCCCCGGTACGGGCCGAGAGTGCTGATCGTCATCGGCGCGGTAGTCGCCGCGGCCGGCATGCTCATCTTGCAGGCCCTGGCCGTCGACGGCTCCTACCTCGCCGTGGTCATGCCCGCCCTCGTCGTGACTGGAGTCGGTGTAGGTCTGGTCTTCACCGCGTCCGTCTCGACGGGCACGCTCGGCGTAGACCCCAGCGACGCGGGGGTGGTCTCGGCGATGGTCAACATGGCGCAACAGGTCGGCGGGTCGATAGGAACAGCTCTTCTGAGTAGCGTGTACGGCAGTGCCGTTCAGCAACGCCTCCGGGATGGCTCCGGAGCCAGCGGTGATCCGGATGCCGCTGCCGTGCACGGCTACCACGTGACCTTCGCCGTCTCAGCGACCTGCCTCCTTGTCGTCGCGCTCGCCGGATTGATCGTCCGCCGTGTGCGCGATCGGGTCACACCCACCGCCGAGCACTCAGAAGTACTCGTCACCGCGCATTAGCCCCGTTTCCCACGCCCCGACCAGATCATTGGGAAGATCCCGATTATGCCTATCGCCGTCACCGGCGCTTCCGGCCAGCTGGGCCGTCTCGTCGTCGAGAACCTGCTCGCCACCGGCATTCCCGCCGCGAATATCATCGCGATTGTCCGCAACACCGCGAAGGTGGTAGATTTCGCCGCGCGCGGCGTCACGGTCCGGCATGCCGACTACACCGACCGGACCGCCTATTACTCAGCCCTCGACGGGGTGGAGCGCCTGCTGCTGATTTCAACACCCGGAGTGGGTGCCACCGTCATGCGCCACGCGAATGTGGTCGAAGCCGCCGTGGCCGCGGGCGTCGGCCACATCGCCTACACCTCGATCCTGCACGCCGACACCAGCTCCAACCCGCTCGCCGACGAGCACGCCGCGACCGAGAAGCTGATCGCCGCTACCCGCATCCCCGCGACCATGCTCCGCAACGCCTTCTACACCGAGCTCTACACCTCCCAGATCCCCACCTACACAGCCGTCGGCGCAGTGGTCAGCGCCACCGGCGAAGGACGTATCTCAGCCGCCACACGCGCGGACTTCGCCGCCGCGGCAGCAGCGGTACTCACCTCCGACGACAACGAATCGCGCATCTACGAACTCGGTGGCCCGTCGTTCTCCCTCGCCGAACTCGCCGACGAGGTCACCGCCGTCACCGGCACACCGGTGGCGCACCGGAACCTGAGCGAAGCGGACTTCGTTACAGACCGCCAAGCGGCTGGCATGGGCTCGGGAGCGGCGCTCTTCGCCGCGGCGGTGGATGCCTCCATCGCCGCAGGCGAGATGGAGACAGGTTCCACCTCGCTCGCACAGCTGATCGGCCGCCCCCGACACCGCTCGCCGAAGCACTCAGCCAGACCACCTCGCCACCTGCCTAGTCCGAAAGCCGATTCCCACACGTGGCCGTCAGGTCGACCCGGGATCCCCGCAGGAGCCGCACAGCCCCTGAACACCATCCAGAAAGAAGGAACCATGCCGAAAGGCATCGCAGTCATCGTCGGCGTCGGCCCCGGCCTGGGCATCGCCCTGGCCCGCGCCTTCTCAGAAGCCGGCCATCCAGTCGCGCTGCTCGCCCGCAACAAGGAGCGCCTCGACCAGTACACCTCCGAGCTCTCCGCCCTCTCCGCGCACCAGCCGGTTCGCGGCTACGCCGCCGACGCCGCCGATCCGGACTCGCTGCGCGCGGCGATCAACACCGCGATCAACGAGCTCGGAGCGCCCGAGGTCCTCGCCTACAACGCAGCGCTGCTGCGACCCGACACCCCGACCGACCGCGACGACGCGGGCTGGGCGAACTCCCTCGCCGTCAACGTGCTCGGCGCCAAGGTCGCCGCCGAGACAGTCCTGGCCGCCTTGCCGGGACACGGAAGCCTGCTGTTCACCGGCGGCGGTCTCGCCTACGCCCCCAACCCGGCCTACGCCTCCCTGTCTGTTGGGAAGACGGCGCTGCGTGCCTACGTCCACACCCTCGCAGCAGAACTGTCGGGCACCGGCGTGCACGCAACCGTCGTCACCATTGACGGCGGCATCGGCGGCGGCGAAGAACGATTCGAACCCTCCGTTCTCGCCCAGGCATACGTCGACCTGCATCACCAGGCCCCCGAGGACTGGCGCCCAGAACTCATGCGCTCCTAGTGCCACGTGATCCCGTTTGCTTCCCGTATACGTCTGCACTTGTTGATGAAGAATGCACGGAAGCCGGCGAGGCGAGACAGATCCCAGCGAGGATCTTGTCGGCGACGGTCCAGGCAGACAGCCAAGCGACGCTGTTCCAGTAGGTAACGTGGTCGCCGATCTGGCGGGTCAGGGCGTGGACGGTTCGAAAGGTGCCGCAGCGACTGTCGCCGGGCGCTGATCACGAGTGCGATGCAGGACTTGGGAATTAGAGACTCAGGGCACCAGGCGAGAACGACCCGACACCAGCAAGTGCACCCAGTCGACCACCCGAAGATAACTTCTCTTCGCGGTTTTTGTAGTGCATGAAGTGCCGCAAGTACCCAGAAAAGAAACTCCACCCTCAAGGCTAGGTAGTGCAATGACGGATTCTAGGCAAGTTTCTGTATGTGTCGTCGGTGCCGGTTCAATGGGTGTTCTCACCGGATACGATCTGAGTGAAGCGGGCGTCGCAGTCACCTTCCTCGTTCGACCGCATCGCCAGGAGCAGCTCTCCCGGCCCCAGTTCCTCTACTCCTATGACAGCCACAGTCTGAAGACCTACTCCCGCTACGACGTCATCATCGACCCCGCCGCGCTCTCGGGAACCTCGTTCGACTTCGTCGTCGTCACACTCGACGGCGCGTCGCTCAGCGCGGACGCCGGCCGAACACTTACGCGCGAGATCGGCCGGGCCTTCCGGGGGACGTCAACCGGTGTGATCCTCGGCAGCATCGGGCTGGACATACGGTCCTGGTTCCTTGAACAGTCCGGCCTCGCCGAAACCCAGGTGACCCAGGGCACCACCGGTTCACTTATCTACGAGGTGCCCCGCGCCAAAATCCCCTGGCACCCGGGCGTTAAGGCAGACCTGCTGGCCAAGGCGGACTATGGCTACCAGCCCCTGTCACCGGCCGCATTCGTCGTCGACGACAGTGCGCCGCAGGTTGCGGCCGACTTCGCGGCGCTGTTCGGCGTCAATGGCGCCGGAAAATGCGCCACGCTGACACAGGAGGAGTTCGGGCTGCAGTTCGCCGCCTTCCCCGTTATCGCGGCATGGGAGCTGCTGGACTGGCCTTCTCTCGCCGACCTCGACCATACCAACCCCACCTGGCAGCTCGGAGTCGAAGCCATGGGCGAGATCCAGCGTCTGTCGATCTTCGGCCCATCAGGCCCAGGTGCCAGCAGGCAGACAACTCCAGAGAATGTACTGGCACTCTTCCAGCAGATGGAAACCGGCGTGCTCCCGCTCGACTTCGCAGCATTCAATGCCTACCACCACGGCGGCAAGGTCAACAATCAAGACCATGCCTTTCTCCGTGACGCGCTGAACCGCGGAGAACTCGAAGGGGCCCAGATGCCAGCGCTTCGCGCGCTCGTCGCGCGACTGCCACCTGCCCAGAAGCCGTAAGCGAGGCGGGGTTGCCCGGCAGTGAGATTCTCCCGGGCTACCCTGCCACCAGGTCGCGGCGTATCTCCCGACCACCGGCTACCGGGCGCGCCATGACCGCACGGCTGCCGGCCGGATATCGGGTCCCGACTGTGATCGACGCCTTCGCGATCACTTTCCGTGACCGCTGGCCATCCGCCGAGGCCTACTGATCCAAGCTGCCGGAAACACCGTTGGCGACACAGTCCCGTTACTGTGTGCTGGTCGAGCACGATGCGGCGGCGAAGGAAGGGGAATTCTGCTCTGTCGTGCATCTGGCGTGTGATCCGTTTGGTCTGGCTGCTCAACCATCAGCTGCCGCTGTTGTGGATGGACAGGGTGAGCCCGGTGTCAACCGCGCGGTCGAGGTCGAGACCGCGGATGAAGGAATGCAGGTGAAACAGGTCGGTGGCACGCACAGTGATGCTCCGTTCATCGAGCCGGTTGGCGTTGCCGTCGGTGGGGTGAAGGAGCTCAACGACGCCGCCGGGCGAGTCTGGCGAGGGCGACTGTTTCCGGGGAGGCGGTCGGCAGCACCGGCGAGCCGCCACAGGTCCCGCGGCCGGCCTCGTCGTTTAGATCGAGCACGATGCACGCTTGTTCGCGTTCCGTAGGGCGAACGCGACCCTGTCGCGCCGGCCCGGTGAGCCCTGGGAGGCTTGCCCCTCAGGACGTCGGCCCGGTGGGCGAGGTAGCGTCACACGACTTCGGCGCACCCGCAGTGAGGTCGAGCACGACCGTTCCTCACAGCGGCAGGCCGCCGGCCGGCCTTTCCCCCGTCCCGGTCACTGCCCTTCCCATTTCGGTTCTCGCTTCTCCGTGAACGCTTTCGTGCCTTCCTTCGCGTCCTCACTGTTGAAGACGACATCCACGGCTTCGGTGTTGATTCGCCAGACCTCGGGCTCCCAGTCGGATCCGGCGGCGTAGGTGTAATGCACGACGCGCTTGCTCTGCTGGACCGACAGCGGCGCGTTCGCGGCCACGGTCCGGGCGAGTTCGAAGGCGACTTCGAAGGCTGTGCCGGCCGGGGCGACCCGGTTCACCAGGCCGATCTCGTAGGCGCGGGCCGCCGAGAGCGGTTCGCCGGTCAGAACCACCTCCAGGGCGATCTTGAGCGGGATCTGCCGCTGCAACCGGATCACTCCACCGGCGGCGGCGAACAGGCCCCGCCTGACCTCTGGCAGGCCCAGCGACGCGGCCTCGTCGATGACAGCGAGGTCGCAGGCCAGCACGATCTCGGTGCCGCCCCCCAGCGCGAAGCCGTTGACGGCCGCGATCGTGGGTTTGCCGATCCAGTGCTGGGCGATGCCCGCGAAGCCCCACTCGGGGTGCTCACGGTCGTCGACCCGGTGACCCCGGGCCAGCTCCTTGAGATCAGCGCCGGCGCAGAATGCCCGCCCCGCGCCGGTGATGATCACGGCGCGGACCAGCGGGTCGGCCTGCGCCTGCTCGAGCGCCGCTCCCGCGGCGGCCGACAGCTGCGCGTTCACCGCGTTGAGCGCGCGCGGACGGTTCAGTGTCACGACTCCGACGTGGCCCAGGCGCTCGAACCGGGCCGCACTTCCCACTCCGGCGGGATCGAGGGTCGCTCCGGACGTTTCCGTGGTCATCGCTGCCCTTCCCACGCCGCGGCGACGGTGACTTCCCGCAACAACACCGCCCATTCCGGGTAGTCGCGTTCCGCGGCGTGAGCGGCCGCGACCGCCGCGGACGGGACCGGCGCGGGGGCTACTACCGGGTAGCCGTGGTCATCGGGTGTGAAGACCTCGGAGGCGAGGTCGTCCGCGCCTGCGGACCGGTCGGTCGCGGCGATCAGCTCAGCCATCTGGACTCCCGTTCGGTGTTGACCACGCCGCACGGCGCGGGGGATTTCGGTGTTCGGCCCGGGGTGAGACCCCGCGGCCCGCGCGCGGGCCACATCGAGGGCGGTGGGCTCATGACAGCCGGCCGGAGGCCCAACTCGAAGCACAATCACCGAAGCCTAAAGACGAAGATTTTCGGCACAGACCGCCGGCGCCTACCCAGTCAACCTGGCCGGCTACTACCGGGGCGCCATCCGGATCGCACCGTCGAGACGGATGGTCTCGCCGTTGAGCATCGGGTTGGTCAGTACATACGCGACCATCGAACCGAACTCCACAGGATTTCCCAACCGAGACGGGTGCGGAACCTGCCGGCCCAGAGACGCCTTGGCCTCCTCCGGCAGCGCGGCCAACAGCGGGGTGTCGAACAGGCCCGGCGCGATCGTGACCACGCGGATCTGCAAGCTTCCCAGGTCGCGGGCGACCGGCAGGGTGAGCCCGACCACGCCGCCCTTCGACGCGGAGTACGCGGCCTGCCCGATCTGCCCGTCGAACGCGGCCACCGAGGCGGTGTTCACGATGACCCCGCGTTCCCCGTCGATCGGCTCGGCCATGGCGATCCGCGCCGCGGCCAGCCGAATGACGTTGAACGTGCCGACGAGGTTGATGTCGACGATCCGCTGGAACTGATCGAGCGGAAACGGGCCGTCCTTGCCGACGGTCTTGATCCCGTTCCCGGTGCCGGCACAGTTGACGGCGGCCCGCAGCGTGCCCAGCTCCGCGGCGACGTCCAGCGCGGCCGTGACGTCGGCCTCGCTGCGGACGTCGCCGGCGGCGAACCGGACCCGGTCACCGAGCTTGCCCGCGACCGCGGCGCCATCCGAGCCCGGCGGATCGAAGATCACCACAGAGGCGCCGGCCTCCACCAGCTTCTCGGTGGTCGCCAGCCCCAGGCCGGAGGCCCCGCCGGTGACCAGCACGACCGAATCGGTGACGTTCATGTGTCCTCCTCTCCCTCACCGATGGGACTCAGAGCAGTTCGAAGATGGTGGCGTTGGCCTGGCCGCCGCCCTCGCACATGGTCTGCAGCCCGTAACGGATGCCGTGGTCACGCATGTGGTGCACCAGAGTCGTGGTGAGACGCGCCCCGGAACCGCCGAGCGGGTGCCCGAGCGCGATCGCCCCACCGTTCGGGTTGAGTGCCTTGGCGTCGGCACCGAGATCTGCCAGCCAGGCCAGCGGCACCGGTGCGAACGCCTCGTTGACCTCGAACGCACCGATCTCGTTCACTGTCAGCCCGGACCTGCGCAACGCCTTCTCGGTCGCCGGGATCGGCGCCGTCAGCACGATCACCGGATCGGCGCCGGCGAGTACCGCGGTGTGCACCCGCACGACGGGGGTCAGGCCCAGCTCACGAGCCTTCTCGCTGGTGGTCAGCAACAGCGCCGCCGCCCCGTCGGAGATCTGCGAGCTGTTGGCCGCGGTGATCACTCCACCCTCCGGCCTGAACACCGTCTTCAACCCGGCCAGCGTCTCCAGCGTGCCGCCGCGGCGCACGCCCTCGTCCCGGCCGACCACGGCGCCGTCGTTCAGAGTCACCGGCGCGATCTGGGCGTCGAAGCGGCCCTCGTCCTGCGCCGCGGCCGCCTTCTCGTGCGAACCGAGCGCGAACTCGTCGAGCTGGGTGCGGGTGAACCCCCAGCGCTGCGCGATGGCCTCGGCACCCAGCCCCTGATTGGGAGCCTCGGCGCCGTAGCGGGCGCGGAACGCCGGACCCAACGGATCCTGGCCCTGTATCGCGCTGCCCATCGGGACCCGGCTCATCGACTCCACCCCGCCGGCCACCACGACGTCGTAGTGGCCCGCGACCAGCCCCGCGGCGGCGAAGTGGACGCACTGCTGGGACGAGCCGCACTGCCGGTCCACCGTGACCCCGGTGACCGACTCCGGCCAGCCCGCTGCCAGCGGGGCGTTCCGGGCAATGTCGAGGGTCTGCTCACCGACCTGGGAGACGCAGCCCCAGATCACGTCATCGACCACAGCCGGGTCGATCCCGGTCCGCTCGGCCAACGCCTTCAGCACGTACGCCGACAGGTCGACGGGATGCACGGCGGACAGGGGGCCGCCGCGCTTGCCGACCGGCGTGCGGACGGCCTCCACGATCACTGCGTCAGGCATGTGCGGGTCCTCCGTCGATGGTGTCGATGGTTCTCGTTCGCCAGCGGCGCGGCCGGCCGCGCGCCAACCACCGTCAATGTGACGGCGAACTTCAGTCACAGTCAACCTTGACGGTGACGGCCACCGAAAGACATCGTGCACTGGCGCTTCGCGCACGACATCCACGAACACCTGCGCGGACGCGTACACGCGCCGGACGCACACTGGCCGACCGAGCGGGCTCCGGCCTGGTTCTCCCCCTGCTACCGGCAGATGTGACGATGGACGATGCGCGCCGGCCGCCCCGGACACGAGCTCCGCCGCCGGGCGAACCAGCGGCGAACGAACGAACACCCGGTCGATCCAGCGCCTGGCCGGGACCTGCGGGAGGACCGATGACCAGCGACACCGACACGAGCTATCGCGCCCGCCGTGACGGGCAACGCGAGGACAGCCGCAACCGGATCCTCGACGCCGCCGTGGACTGCCTGGTCGAAGGCGGCTACGTCAACGCGACCACCCCACGCATCCAGAAGCGGGCGGGCATCTCACGCGGCGGATTGCTCCATCACTTCCCCTCGCGTGACGCGCTGCTGGTCGCCGCCTCCGAGCATCTGGCCCGGCGGCGGATCGCGATCTCCGTGGCAAGGGCCGAACAGATCGCCCGCTCCCATCCGGTCGGACCGGAACGGCTGACCCAGATGGTCGAGCTGCTCTGGTCGACCTTCCACGAACCGCACTGGTGGGCCGCGCTGGAACTGTGGACGGCCGCGCGGACCAACGACGAGATCGCGACGGCGCTTCGGCCCACCGAGCGACATCTCGGCGGGATCGTCCGCGGTGCCGTCGACGCCATGTTCGGGCCCTACTACGTCGGCCACCCGCGCTACCCGCAAGTACGGGAACTGCTACTCAGCAGCATGCGCGGCCTTGCTCTGGCTTACACGTTCGACCGCCGCGACCCGACCCGCGACCCCAACCTCAGCATGTGGAAGGACCTGGTGCTCGTTCTGTTGGACGGTCAGGACCAGTAGGCCGCCACCCTCATCCGTCACCGTACGACAAACGCCTGCTCCGAGCCGAAGAGCACGGCGCCGACAAGTGGCACCATCGGCCCTCCCAGCAGCAGCGAGCAGTTCGCGCCGGGCACCTGGTTGACCGAGGTGCCCGACTCATCTCATGCTGACAGATAGGGGCGCGAGCGCGATGGCCTGGTTCTCGGATTCCTTTCCTTGCGGGCTCGTCACCGAGGTGCTGCCCAAGCTGGAGCCCGCTCGCGGCGTCAGCAGGGCGACCTGGACGACCGGGATGTGGCGCTGTCGTATCCCTGGGCATCGCCGGGCCGTGCCGTCCACGGCCGGGCGCGTCGGTCCTGCGACGTCACCGGGACACGTAAGGATGCAGGGAGCGCCGACCAAGTGGTGCTCGGCCTACGCCAGCCCGCAGGCGCCGGCCCTGGCGAGGAGGCCGCCTGGCAGGCATGCCTCGCGGAGGCATTGCTGCCCTGAGCGGCGTTCGCATCGCCGTCTGCGGGCGGAGGGTCGTTTAGGGGTGTCGTGGCTGGTCATGGTGGGTCGTCAGGGTGGGATCGTAGACGACGAGTCCGCGAGTACGTCGGCGTTTAGCGGCGTACATCGCCAGGTCGGCGTGGTGGAGCAGGGTGTCGGGGCAGGCCGGCTCGGTGGTGTGGTCGAGGGTGGCCAGGCCGAGGCTGGCCCGTGGACGGTAGGGGTGGTCCGCGAGATGGCAGGGCGTCTGGACTGCGGTCGCGAGGCGCTGCGCGATCGGGACTGCGGTGTCCGGGTCGGAGCCAATGAGGATGACGGCAAACTCATCGCCGCCGAAGCGGGCTACCGTGTCGGTGGAGCGGGCGGCGTTCTGTAACCGGTCGGCGCTGATCTTGAGGAGTTCGTCGCCGGCGGCGTGCCCGAACGCGTCGTTGACCGCTTTGAAGTGGTCGAGGTCGATGAACAGCACGGACACGGTCTCGTGGCCGGTCGGTGCGTCGTCGTTGTCCGGTTCGGGGCTCGGGCCGACGGCTTGTCGTAGGCGCCGGGCGAACAGCTCCCGGTTCGCCAGACCGGTCAGAGGGTCATGAAACGCCTGATAGTGAAGCTGCTCTTCGCGTTCCCGCAGGGCCGTGAGCAGGTGGGTGTTCTCGGCGATAGTGATCATCTGGCGGGTGAGTGCCAGGACCAGCAGCGATACGGTGCCGTACGCCTCGACCCGATCGAGGGGCGCTCCGGCGGCGAGCCGGCCCAGGACGAGCGTGCCGGCGACGGCGAGCACGGTGTATGGCAACGCGGCATGCGCCCACATCGCCCGAGGGCTGGGCACGGCCTGACCGTCGCGCTCCGCCGGAACATGAGCCGGCACCAGCGCGGCGAGGCCCAGCAGTTGGACCGAGGCGATCAGTGGCAGCAGGCTCCAGGCCGGGAGGTCGTGGCGGCCGTATGCGACTTGATAGACGAGGACCACGCTCGTGAGGGCGTAGGCGAGTAGGCCGCCGCCGAGCAGCACCAGCGTCGTCGGGGACCGTGGCCGGCGGAACGTCGCGATCAGGAGCACCGTCGCCGCGAGGATCAGGCCGGTGATCTGGTGGACCAGCGCGAGGAGAAGCTCCGCAGGGTTCGGTGAGCTTGCGCGAGCGACGGCTCCGAGCGAGGTGACCCATTCCACCAGGAGGATCGAGCCGACGATCAGCGTGCTGTCGAGGACGACGATCGCGTGCCAGCGCATGCGCCCCACGCCTCGCGCTCGTCCGTTCAGGCCGTCGACCGGGGAGGTCGGCAGGGAAAGCATGCCAGCCAGCGCCGGGCCGTAGAAAACGACGATCACACCTGTCGTCACACGGGACACAATCGAACCGCCCGTCAGCAGGGTCACGAGGGTGACGAGGCCTCCGCCCATGTGGCCGACCGCGAATACACCGATCAGTAGCCGCCATCGCCGATCACCGTCCGCGGCGCGTCGCGCGGTATACAAGAGTATGAACGCCACGGCGAATTCGGAGGCGAACGCAACTGCGAGCGTCGCGATCCGCGCTGGGTTCGCGGGCAGCAGTGCGGCGAACGTCGCGGCGAGTCCGAGGAGCAGGGCGCAACAGGCCGCGGCCCACCGGAACACCCGGGGCCTAATGGACCAAGCGGTCGAATGTCGGGGGCCTGTCACAGAGCCCCCACGAGGCGGAGCACCGCCACCACATCCCGTCCAGCTCTGTAATATCGAATACTCGATGCGATGACGCCAAGCCGGCGCGGTCTCGCGGGGCACCGAGCCGTTACCCGGGAGACGTACCCGGCGTTGGTCCACAGAACCCGCCAGCGGACGCCGCGCACGCGGGCGTCATTCCCTCCGGGTCGCAGCCAATTTATGCGGCTCGTTCGTAGCTGCTGATCGGGCCGCCGAGGATGCGGGAGGCAGGCCGAGCGTCTTCAGACGCGGCGGAGGGTCACGCGCCGACGCGGTGGCCGAGCTTGAGTAGCTCGCCTTGGATCCGCTTGTACCCCCATGTCCGATTCACGGTGCAGACCTGCCTACTGAGTCCCGCCGGCATCGGTGCTGGTCAGAGCCGGCCGGCCGCCCGGCCCCTGTTCCTGCGGTGGGCGGCCTGGTCGACCTTCTCCGGGATGACCGCCCTGATCCCACGCCCACGCAGGTAGGCGCGGTTGGCACGCGAGGAGAAGGCCTTGTCGCCGGCGACCGCGCCAGGCCGGGTACGCGGACGCCCGACAGGTCCCAGCACCCGCACCTTGCGCAGGACGGCGACGAACTGCGGGCTGTCCGCGGTCTGGCCCTCGGTCAGCACGAACGCCAACGGCCGACACCGCCGGTCCGCGGCGAGGTGGACCTGCTGGTCTGTCCACCGCGCGACCGGCCCAGCAGCGCGGCCTTCAGCCGCACCGCGCGTCGGCGCCGGACACGCCGGCGCGCCATCGCCACCGACGTCGCGACACTGTCGCGCCCGGAGATCGGCGAACTCGCCGAGCCGGCCGCGCCCGGGCGCGGCGGGTCGTCGACCAGCCGCACAAGCGCAACCCGGTGCTGTCGGTGCTGATCCGCCGCGCCGCGCTCACGACGCCGGGGCTCGCCTCGACGCTGCACCTTGCGGCGGCACTGGCGGGCGACGAGCGGCCGTACGGCGCCTGGCACGCCGAATGGCCGACGCTGCGTGACCTCGCCCGCCGTACCGTCGTCGCGGCGCACCACACCAGCGAACTGCTGCGCGGACTGTGCGTCGAGGCCGTCCGCATCGGTGCCACCGCCGAGCGGGCGTGGCCTGACCTGACAGCGGAGCGCCGCTCGATGGCCGCCTTCGCCGGCGGCGAACCGGCCGACGGCCCATACCTCGGCCTCGCGGAGACCACCGTCACGACCGTGCTCGCGCGCGCGAACGCCTACCTGGAGGCCACGCGGTGACTCCCTCAGATCACGGGTGTCGACCTCGCCGGCAACCCCCACCAGCCGCTTCTCGTGGTCGGCCCGTCGCCCACGATGCTCGGCGGATTCATCCAGTGATACACGCACGGCCGGGCGATCAGCAACGACATCTCCCCCGTGCTTATCAGCTTCGGCTCCGCGACCTGGTTCGGCATCCCACGGCCGGTGTACCTAGTCGTGCTTGTCGTGGCCGTGCTCTGGTACGACTCGCCCAGACGCCCTACGGGCGCTCGCTGTACGCGATCGGTGAGAGCCCGCGGGCGGCACGCCTCGTCGGCATCAGCGTCCGTGCCTACCCACTGCTCGCCTTCGCGGGCGCCGGTCTCGTCGCGAGGGCCGCCGGGGTGGTGCTGGCGGCCCGCGCGGCCGGAGCGACCGCCGACAACGGCACCACGATGCTGTTCCCCGCGCTCGCCGCCGTGTTCCTCGGCGCGACCGCTATCCGTCCCGGCCGGTTCAACGTGTTCGGCACCGTGTTCGGCGTCGCCCTCGTCGCGGTCAGCGTCAGCGGGCTCACCCTGGCCGGCGCGGCCGACTGGGTGAACCCGGTCTTCAACGGTGCCGCGCTCGCGGTCGCCGTGGGCCTGTCCACCTTGCTGCGCCGCCAGGCTGGCAGGGGCGGTGACTGACCCACGCCTACCGGCCTCCGCCGCCGGCCGGTCCGCCTGGGTGGGCCGGCCGACGGCGCGGTCATCAGCGAGCTGACGACCGCGGCGAGGTTTCACCTACGCGGCGTGGGCGATGCTGGGGACGTGAACGGTGAACGGCGTAAGCGTGGGCCCGACGGATGGCGGGGCTGAGACCGGGCCGAGAACCCGCGTCCACGGCGGGGCGGGCGCAACCGCCGGGAGGCGCGTCGCCGGCTGAGCTGCTCCATGAGACCAAGCGCAGCCGGATCACCAGGTTGGTGCTCCCGGACGCCACCGTGATCCGCAAGGAGCCGCTCGGGCCGGACGCGCCCGGCCGGCTCCGCCATGAGGTCCAGATCCTCACCAGGCTGTCCGGTCTGTCGGGCATCGCCCAGCTCGCCGAGAAGCCGCAGCCGGCGACGCCGACCGCCGGGGACGCGATCTTCCTGACGGACGTCGGCGGCGCTCCGCTGTGTGAACGGCCAGTACCGATGGACTACCACGAGCTCCTGGGGCTCGCGGAGTCCCTGGCGCGTGCCGTCGCCGCGATGCATCACCGTGGAGTGATCCACTGCGATCTCAACCCGACGAACGTCATCGTCAGTGCGGACCTGAGCGCGCTCTGCCTGATCGACTTCGCGCTGGCGGTGGTCAGCGATCCGGTCGCGCTCGACGCGCCCCCCGTCTACGCGGACCGCCCGGAGATCATCGGGACGGTTCCCTACCTGGCGCCGGAACTGGCCGGCCGGACCGGCCGGCCGGTCGACGTTCGCGCCGACCTGTACGCCCTGGGCACCACCCTGTACGAACTGGCGACCGGCGCTGCGCCCTTTGGTGCCGGCGACCCCGTCCGGATCATCCACGACCATCTCGCGCGGGTGCCGAATCCGCCGGTGCGAGCGAATCCCGCGGTGTCGTCCGAGTTCTCGGACATCCTCATGCACCTGCTGGAGAAGGAGCCGGACGATCGCTACCAGACGGCCGACGGCCTGGTGTACGACCTAACCCGGCTGCGGCGGGACGGTCGGCTGACGCGCCCTGGCGAGCATGACCTGCCCGCGCGGCCGTTGACGCCGTCGCGGCTGGTCGGGCGCGACCGCGAGATCGACGAACTGCGTGCGGCCTTCCTCGGCATGCTGGCCGGCAGGTGCGGCGGGGTCCTGCTCAGCGGGCCGGCCGGTACGGGCAAGACGTCTCTGGCCGCGCAGCTACGACCCGTCGTGGCCGCGCACGGCGGCTGGTTCGTGGCCGGCAAGTTCGACCAGTACCGCCGTGACCAGGACTACGACGGCGTCCTGCAGGCATTGCGAGCGCTGGGCCGGCAGCTGCTCGCCCAGCCGGAGGTCCCGCTCGCCCGGATCCGCGACCGTCTGCTACAGCGGCTCGGGCCCGCCGCGGGCCTCGCCGCCGCCCTGGTGCCCGAGCTGGCCGTCCTGCTGCGGGTACCACCTGACCCGGGCGACCCGTTCACTGCGCAGGCACGCGCGCAGCACAACGCCGTCGAGATCCTGCGTGCGGTCGTGTCGCCGGACCGGCCGCTGGTGTTCTTCGTCGACGACCTGCAGTGGGCTGGCCGGACGCCGCTCGGACTGGTCGATGAGATCTTCTGCCGTGCGGAGCCGGTCGAGGGCCTGTTGCTGGTAGGCGCCTACCGAGACGACGCCGTGGACGCCACGCACCCGTTGGCGCCGCTGCTGGCCAGCTGGGCCGCCCAGCCCGACGGGCCGCCGCGGCTGCGGCTCGGTGGCCTCGCGACGGCCGGCCAGGCGGACCTGCTGGCCGATCTACTGAGCCTGCGGCCCCAGGCCACCGCCGATCTTTCCAGAGTGGTCATGGTCGCAACGCGCGGCAACCCCTACGACACGATCGAACTGGTCAACGCGCTGCGCCACGACGGGCTACTGACGTGGGATGACGGCGCGTGGCGGTGGGACCTCGCCGTGCTGCGCCGCCGGCTGGGCCCACTCGACGTCACCGCGCTGCTGGTCGAACGCGCGGCCACGCTACCGCGGGCCACGCAGAACCTGCTGTCGGCGATGGCCTGCCTGGCCGGTCAGCTGGAGCTGGATCTGCTCGCCACCGCGGTCGGCCGCACGCCCGGCGAGACCAGGCGGCGGCTCGCCCCCGCGATCGCCGACGGTCTGGTCGTCGCGGTCGGCGGCGACCAGGAGAACGTCCGCTTCTGCCACGACCGTGTCCATGAGGCCGTTTTCGCCGGGCTTGCCGCGCCGGCGCGACGCGACGTCAAACTGGCGCTGGCGAGGCGACTGGCCAAACGGCCCGAGTTCGCCACCGTCGCGGCGGAGCAGTACTTGGACGTGCTCGACGCCCTGGACAGCATCCCGGAGCGGCGGCGGGTGGGCCAGCTCCTTCGCCGGGCCGCCGCCGAGGCGCGGGTGCTCGGTGCCCACCTGCTGGTGGAGCGGTTCCTTACGGCCGCGCTGACGCTGGTCGACCCGGCCGACGTCGCGGCGCTCATCGAGCTGCACACCGAGCGGCATGGCGCCTTGTACCGTCTGGGCTGGCTGGACGAGGCCGATGGCGAGTTCCAGACGATCGACCAGCTGTCCGCCTACCCGGCCGACCGCACCGCCGCCGTGGCCGTCCAGATCATGAGTCTCACCAACCGCAGCCGCGGTGACGAGGCGCTCGGTCTCGGCCTCGACCACCTGCGGCGGCTCGGCGTCACCGTCCCCGACCGCGCGGAACTCGACGGCGAGATCGACCGCGGAATGACCCAGCTCTACGCCTGGATCAACGACATCAGCGGACCAGGCGACGTGCGTCAGGCCGCCCGGCCCAGCCGCAAACGGCGAGCGATGGTCCGGATCATCCAACGGCTCATGCCCGCGGCCTTCTTCTACGACCAGCGGATGATGGACTGGATGGCTGTCACAGCGTTGCGGATGTGGATGCGGGACGGCCCGGATCCCGACCTCGTCGGGTCGGCCGCGCACATCGCCTTCACGCTCATCATCCGCCGGGGCGACTACGCCACCGCCCATCGCGTGATGCGACGCATCCTCGCGCCGCCGCGGGCCAGTGCTGGCGACGCCGAGCGCTGGGAGGCCGAGCTGGCGGAAGCACGTCTTCTGTACACGATCAGCACCGGGCACTGGTTCGACGCGCTCGAGGACAACGCCGCCGAAGCACGGCAGGTCACGGCGGCCCTGAGCGGAAACGGGGACATGCAGAACGCCTGCTGGACCCAGTACGTGCTGCTGTGCAACCTGCTGGACTGCTCGCCCTCGCTGGACGCCATCGTCGCCGAGGTCGACAAGTCCCTGGCGTTCGCCACCCGGACTGGGAACCGCCACTCCGAGGAGGTGTTCCGTTCGTTCCGACACCTCGCCCACGCGCTGCTCGGTGACGCTACCCAGTCGGAGACGAACGAGGCGACCGAGCTGAGCCTGCTGGCCGACAACCCGCCCGCCCTCGCGCACCTGCACGTCACCCGGGCGATCGCCGCGGCGATCTTCGACCAGCCGGCCGACCTGGCCCGACACACGGCCGCCGTACTGCCGTTCAGCCCCACGATCGGAGCGAGCTACACGATGGCCATCACGCGGGTGCTGCGCGCGCTCGCGTTGGCGGCGCAGGCCCGGGTCACCGCGACGAACGCGCGCGACGCGATGTTGGCCGAACTCGCCGACCTGGTCGCATGGCTGTCGACACGCGCCGACGACGCGCCCGCCAACTTCCGCCACCTCCTGCGACTCGTCGAGGCCGAGCGCGCCTGGGCCGTGGGCGACTTCCAGCAAGCGGCCTACGCTTTCGACCTGGCACGGCAGGAATGCCACGTACGGACGCGCCCATGGCACCGCGCGGTGATCCTGGAAAGAACCGCGCGGTTCTACCTGGCGCACGGGATGAATGAAGCCGGTCGCTCACTGCTCGTCGACGCCCGCCGCGAGTACAGCCGGTGGGGAGCAACCGCGAAGGTGCTTCAGCTCGACTGGGCGAATCCGACGCTGTGTGTCGAGCCAGCCAGCACAGCCCTCGTCCAGCGGCAGGGTGACGACACAGACGGCGTGCCCCGGCGCGCCACCCTTGCCGCGGGCACGATCGACCTGCTCGGCGTCGTCGCCGCGTCCCAGGCACTCAGCTCCGAGACCAGCCTCGCGGGCCTGCGCGCGCGGGTCGTCGGCATCCTGTCGGAAATGACCGGGGCGACCGGCGTGCGGCTCCTGCTGCGCGACGACGGCGGTGGCTGGTCGGTGCATGATGAAGCCGGGTCCGGCGCGGCACTCGACGCGACCGCCGCGCGCGGCCAGGTGCCGTTCTCGGTGGTCTGGTACGCCGAGCGGACCCAGGAGCCCATCGTCGTCGCCGACGTCACCAGGGACGACCGGTTCCACGATGATCCCTGCTTCGCCGGCCTGGACCGATGCTCCTTGTCCGCGGTCCCGATCCTCATCCGAAACGAACTACGCGCCATGCTGCTGCTGGAGAACCGGATGATCCGTGGCGCGTTCTCCACCGAGCGCCTCGATGGGGTCATGCTGATCGCCAGGCAGCTCGCGGTCTCGCTGGACAACGCCCTCGTGTACGCGTCGCTCGAAGCCAAGGTCGCCGACCGGACGCGGCAGCTCGCCGCCGCCAACGCACGGCTGGCAGCCGCCAACACCCGGCTGTCCCAGCTCTCGGTCACCGATCCGCTGACAGGGCTCGCGAACCGCCGCCGCCTGGAGGACGTCCTCGGCTCCGAATGGGACCGGTCCAGGCAGCAGCACGTCCCGCTAGCCCTCGCGATGGTCGACATAGATCATTTCAAGAGCTACAACGACCACTATGGGCATGCCGCCGGCGACCGGTGCCTGCAACGGGTCGCGGGCTGCCTGGCCACGAACGTCGGCGACACGGAGCTGGCAGCTCGCTACGGTGGCGAGGAGTTCGCGATCGTCATGCCCGACGCGGACCAGATCACCGCCGGCGAACGGGCCCGGTGCCTCTGCGCCGCCGTCGCCAGGATAGCCGAGCCGCACGCGCCGGCTCGCCAGCGCATCGTCACTGTCAGTGTGGGTGTGGCTTCGGTTGTGCCCGATCGCGAAAGCCACGCCATCAGGCTGGTGGAACTCGCCGACTCGGCGCTTTACCAGGCCAAGCGTGCCGGCCGTGGTCGGGTGTGCACCGCGTCCGCCTGAGCGGGCGGTGGGGCGATCCGCCCGGCCACGTCACACCCGATGACCAATACGCATGGCGGCACGACGAGGGGCACCTCCGCCACAGGCCATCCGCGGCCTGCCGTCTCGCCGCTGTCTACGGACGAGTCATGTTGTACATCACTCGGCATGCGACAAGACCGGTAATACCGCCGCTCCCGCGAAGAAGCATCCCCTGCGGTTCATCCGCCCATGCCACCGACGGTTCCACAGTAGGACCTGCCGTCGTTCTTCGGAATGAACCGCGAATCGTCCGCACTGATCTGGATAAAGGCAAAACAGGTCGTCGGAACACGGAAATTCGTCGAGAGGTCGATCGATCCCTCTGGGGTCATGCCAGCGCCGTCGTAGTTCGTCACGGCCCGCAGGCCCGCGATGAAGGACTCCCTGGTCGGGCAGCGCCCGGCGGCGACCATACCGCGCAGGAACAGGTCCGCGGATATCCAGCCAAAAGCGGCGCTGTCCTGCGTCGGCGGTTGGATCTCGGGAGAGTATCTGTTCATCGCGTCCAGGAAGGTCAGCTGACCCGGCGTCCGCTGCTCGAATGGCACGACCGTCGTGAAGACGGACGCGCCGGCCAGCGCCACCCCGCCCGAGGCAAGGGAGCTCGCGTCATAACCCAGCGGCATCAGCGCCACCTTGAGGCGCACCCCGGCCTGGCGAAGCTCCGGAAGCAGTTTCTCCGTGATCGGCGGCAGGAGAGTACCCGTGAGGGCGTCGACGTCCAATTCCTTCATGCGGGCCGCCAGGTCGCTGTAGGAGGTGGTCGCGGGGGCCACCTCGAAGGTCTTGACGACTTGCACCCCGCTCGCCTGCAGGCTGGCCGCGATCTGCGTGTTCAGATGCTCGCCCGCGACGTCTCCCGGCACGGAGATCAGGGCCGCGCGCGAGGCGCCCTCGCTCTCCAGATACCGGCCCCAGGTCACCGAGGTGCCCGGGCCGTTGTAGAACCAGGAGAAGATGTTGTTCTTGTCCAACCAGGTGATGTCCGTACCCATGCCGGTGACCGGGACATTCTTCCTGTTGAGCAGGTCGCTCGATCCTCCGGAGGCGAGGGGGGCCTCGATGATCCCGAACACCTGCTCGTGTGCAAGGAGATCGTCGGCCGCGATCCGGTTGAGGCTCTGGTCCGACTGGTCATCGCGCCAGACGTAGGTGACCCTGCGGCCGTACACGCCGCCGTCCTCGTCGTTGGCCCTGGAGATCCGGGCCTCCACGCCCGCGTGGAAGGCCCGCATGCTGTTGGCTGCGACACCGGAGTCGTTCCAGATCAGGCCGGCTTTGATCTCATGCTGCGTGACGCCGGCCGCCGACGTCGCGCAGGACGGTCGGACAAGGGAAGTCCGAAGTAGACCCGCCAGGCGTCCAGTCCCTGCAGCGGCAGGGCGGAGGCGAAGGCCCGTTCGGTGCGCGGTGCGTCCAGCAGGTGCCACGCCAGCACCGTCGGGCTCTCCGGCCGCGCGCCACCGTCGGGTGGCACCGCGACGAATGGCACGCCAGCGGCGACGTCAACGACGACCTCTGATGTACCCGTCATGAGACCCCTCCACATCGACTTGCACTGGACGCCGTCCAGCTTAATTGGACAGCGTACAGTAGGCGGCATGGACTTCCGACGATCGCCCGGCCAGCGGGCCGGACTGACGCGGGACGCCGTCCTGGCCGAGGCGAGGGCCGTCATGGCCGACGACGGCGTCCAAGGTCTGACCATGCGGGCGCTGGCTGAGCGGCTCGGGGTACGGCCGAACGCGCTCTACAGCCACGTGACCAGCAAGGCCGAACTCCTCGACGCTGTCCTGGACGACGTGCTCGGCGAGGTCGCCACGCCGGCAGGCGACGGCAGCCCTCGCCACGAGGTTCGCCGGCTCATGGCCTCGGTCCACGACGTCGTGCGCGAACACCCCGACCTCGTACCGCACTACCTGGCCAAACGGGGCCTGCGCGGACCCAACGGCAGGCAGCTTCGGGCCGCGACCGAACAGCTGCTCGCCCGGGCAGGCCTCCCCCCGGACAAGGCGTCCGAAGCCCGCCGAGTCCTCGCCGTCTACTCCATCGGCTTCGCCGCCTTCAGCGAGACACCGCCTTCGGGACCGGTCGGCGACGGCGCACCACCCATGCGCGACAGCTTCGCCACCGGCCTCGAATGGCTACTCGCCGGCATCCTCGGCGAATGACCGCAGGACGGGCCGAAGCTGGGTCGTCGGCGGCCCGGAACCCTACGAAAGGAATAGTTGAGCACTCGCTCTAGAACAGGCTGCCGTCTGTCCTGAACAGTCAATTAAAAGGGATTCCGATCATGCGGTCCTCAAGTCGGGAGAACTGTGAACGAGGCCATGTCCCGATCGACGAACGGGACCGAGTCCCGATCGACCTGGACCGCCGAGCCTGCCGGGATCGCTGCCGGCGGGTGGGCAGCCGTTCGGTGCTGCGCGGCGCTGCTCGCGACGGCGCCCCGGCTGATCGCCCCGCGCCGGCCCGATCAGCGGTTGCTGACCTCGCTGTCCGTGGTCGACCCGCCAGCGGCACGTCGCACCGTGCGCGTCCGCTCGCTGGTGCACCGGGTCCGGCAGGTTCCGGCGCCGGTCGTCGTGGAGGGGCAGTTCCGGCCCGCCACCGTGGCTAGCGCGATGGTCACCTTCCTGGTCGAGCACCCCGACGCGACGTTCCTCGTCGACCCCGCCCTGTGCGCCGGAACCCAGGCGCGGGTGCTGCGCGGCATGGCGGCACCTACGCGCCGGCTGCTGGCCGCCGGCGGGGACGGCCCCGGCGTCGTCGAGGTGCTGCAGGCCGCCGACGTCGACCCAGCCTCGATCGACTTCGCGGTCGCGACGCACGTTCACTGGGACCACGTCAGCGGCATGATCGACCTGCCCGGGGTTCCGCTGTGGGCGTCAGCCGAGGAGCGTCCAGCGCCTCCAGGCACCGCGCTGCGGGCTCGCGGCGGCTCGATCGCAAGCCTCTACGACGCGATACGACCAGAACCGTTCGAGCTCGCCGGACCGCCTGTCCTGACCTTTCCACGCAGCCACGACCTGTTCGGGGACGGCAGCGTCCTCGCGGTGGACCTGGCCGGTCACACCCCGGGCAGCGTCGGCCTGCTGCTCGCCACCGAAGGCGGCCGGGCACTCCTCGTCGGCGACGCCGCGTGGAGCGCCGTCCAGATCCGGCGTCTGCGCCAGAAGGCTCCGTTTCCCGGCTGGTTGGTGGACGGCGACCGCGACCAGGCGTTCCGCACGCTGCACCGGCTGCACGCGATGCCATCGACGGTCGTACCCGTCCCGGCGCACGACCCGTCGGCTGCTCAGACCGCCGTAGCCGCCGGCATCTTCAGCTGAGATCCATGCCCCGAGACCACACGAAGGACGAAACATGGGCTACGGCTGCACCCACCATCTGATCGACGTAGAACGCGTCCGCGCGCTGATGGTGCCCCGGCTGCTCGGCCGGACCACAGAACCGACCGCATTCGACAACCGGCCGGACGCCGAGCAGATCTGGGCCACCGTGCGGGCCGCGCTACCGGACGACCCCGAGCGGGCAGCGTCGCTGCTGTGCCAACTGGCTGTCCTGTGGTCGTCGGCCGAACTGCCGCACGGTTACACCCGTGGTGCCGCGTTCTCGCTGTGGGACCGCATCGAGGGCGCCGGGAAACTGCCCGACGGTCTCACCGACAGTCCCGAACCGCTGTTCGCCGAGGTGGTGGCGCTCTACCCGGACCTCCGAGGCACGTTCCCCACGGAGTTCTACGGCAACCACGAGACCGGCTGCTACGTCTCGCTGCAACACGTCGCGACGGCGTACGTGCGGCGATCGCGGCGATGCCGGCCGCGTCCGTGGGCCTGCTCGACCCGATCGAGCGGGTGCTGGCCGTCGCCGAACAGCGAGGCCTGGGCTACTGGGAGGCAACCGACCTCGACGTCTCCCAGGCCGACGCCGACCTGCTGCGAAGCGAAGCACCGCCGGAAATCACCGAGCTCCGGCTTCCCGAACCTCCCGACACGGTCCAGGTCCGAGGAAACCGGGCGTGGATCGCGAAGCAGGGCGGCGGCTGGACGTACGTCGTCGACCTCGACACCGGCAGCATCGGCGAACTCCCGGTGAACGTGAGATCGGCCGTCGAGACGCCGGACGGTCTCGGCGTCGGCATGGTCCGGTCACCCGACGGCTTCGTCGCGGTGGTACTCGACGAGAACTGCCAACCCCTCCCGCTGCCCGACCCAACGTGGCCGCTGAGCAGGATCGTGCAGATCGGCGACGAGGTGTACGGCTGGCCGGCGCGCGTCAAGCACTTCCCACTGCTGCGCCTGGACGGCCAGCAGTGGGTCGCTGCCCGGCGCTTCTTCGTTCGGGCCCTGGCGCAGGGGCGCCGGCCAGCCGAGGTCACGACGGACAAGGCCTCGGTCTACCCGCGGATCCTCGACGAGCTGCTGCCCGAGGCCTGCCAGGTCGACGCCGCTCGGGAGAACAACCGGATCGAAGCCGACCACGGCCGGTGGAAAGCGCGGCCCCGGCCGATGCGCAGGCTGAAACGCCTCCGCTCGGTCCAGACGATCAGTTCCGGGCATGCTCTGGTCCAGAGGGAACGCGATGGCCGTGCGTCCGACTGTGACTGACGTTGAGGGGTTCGGCAAGGAGCTCGTGGCGGCCAGTCCGGATCTGTTTGGTTCGATGGTGAAGGCGTTCGTGGAGGCGTTGATGGGCGCCGAGGCAGACGGTGTCCGTGGTGCGGAGTACGGGGAGACAGCAGGCGCACGGACATAGTTGACCATCATGCGACCGGCCCCGCGCCGGCGCATCGCCCCAGGTCACAGGCTCAGGCCGACTTCTGGCACCCCACAGGCTGGAACCGCCCCCTCCCGGAACCGACCACCCACCCCACCGGGAACGTTCCCGTCCACGGCGGCGCCCCGGCCCCCAACCGGCCCCGTGCACGCCCGATCCCCACGCAGCGTGACCCCGAGGCAGGGTGCGCGGATGAGCCACCGCCAGACGACGCGCAACGCTCCAACCGCACCGCACCCACCCCAGAACCACGACGGTGCCACCGTGGACGGCGCCGGTGTTTCGGTGTTCGTGGTGGTGCGGGCGGCGTACTCCGCATCGATGAACTCGAACGCCGCTCGACAGCGTGAACTTCCCAAGCGACCTGCGGGACACCACCCTCAGCTGGCGGGACCGATCTGGTTAAGAGCCAAGCTGCGAGTGGTTCCGGGGTGGCAGGTGATCGGCTGAAAGCCTGGCCGCGCCGTAAGTCTGGCCGATCTGCAGACAGCGGTGGAGCTGGCCGAGGAAGCGGTTGAACAGGTGCCGCAGCGCGGCGGCGTGGCTGTCGCCCGAGTCCGGCGGCGGTTGTAGTGGTCCTTTGCCGGACCTGGTCTGGGGACGATGGCGAAGGCCCAGACGAAGCCGACCGCGTTGAGGCGGTCGTTCTTCAGCGGGAAGACCGTCCGGATGGACGGCGCCCTCGCGCCGTTCAGGGCGTCAATCCCAGGCGCCGCGCGGCCGTGACCGCTTCCAGCCGGCCCTCGACGTGGAGCTTGACGTAGAGACTCTTCAAATGGCCCTTGACTGTGTAGACGCCGATGCCCAGGCGGTCGGCGATCGCTTGGTTGGACAGGCCCGCCGACAGCAGCGCCAGCACGTCGTGCTCTCGTCGCGTCAGGTGCAGCTGGGTGCGATTGTCGGACGCCGGGTCGGTCAGGAGGTCGGCGGTCTCTAGGATGCGGGCGTGCAGCACCGGGTCATCGACCTCGTGGGCGAGCACCCGCAAGCGTGCATGCGCGTCGGCCAGCCGGGCTTGTCGTATGCGTTCAGCCTCGGCATCCCTTTGGGAGTCGTGGAGCCGTCGGAGCACCTCACCTACGGCGAGCTCCTGCTCCAGGTTGCGGGCCTCGTCAGTGACGGCGTCGAGCAGCCTGCCCATCTCCCGCTGACTGATCCGCAGGGCGGCATACAGCACTGCGACAGGCCTGCGCGCCACGATGACTGGCACCGCCGCCATCGCGTGCAGGGCCTCCGCGCGGATGATGGCGTCGTAGTCGTGCGTGATCCCTGGGGCCCCGATGTAGTCGGGGATCGCGAGCGCCCGAGCCTGCGTCGCTACGCGGCCACCCAGCCCATGCCCCACATCCAGTTGTACTCCCCGCAGCGGCCCGACGACTTCACCGTCGAAGCGGTCGAGAAGGACACCGGCATCGCTGATCCGGCCACTGAACGTGACGCTGACGCCCGTCGTGCGACGTAGCCGAGCCAACGCCGCGGCGATGCCCGCGGCCATGGCGTCGGAGGCCAGTGGCATCCCCCTCGTTGGAGGGTGGTGTGCGTTCGGGGTCACTTCCACAGTGTGACCCACATCATCGGCGGTTCACGACCGGCACAGGCGACGAACCAGGCATCCGCGCTGGCTCAGGAGCATTTATGACTACCCGCACCGACGAACACGACACAACCGCGAGCATCGACGACATCGTCGCCAGTTGGCTGGCGTCGTACGATGCAACCGATACTGACGTCGCCCACCTTCTGTGCGATCGGCACGACCCCCAGGCAATCGCCTTCACCTTTATCGAGCCGGACAGGTCATCTCGTCCGATGACCTACGGGGAGATCGCTGAGCGCTCCAGGCGCCTGGCGACCGTGCTCGCCGGGCTCGGCGTCAAGCGAGGCGATCGCGTGCCCGTGCTGATGGGCAAGCGACCCGAGCTCGTCATCACCCTCTTGGCGGTGGCCCGGCTGGGCGCGGTATACGTGCCGCTTTTCACCGCCTTCGCCACCGGCGCGATCCAAATCCGCGTCGACAACGCCAAGGCCCGGATCGTCGTCACCGAACCCTCCCAGCGGGCCAAACTCGACCCCATCTGGGGCATCGAGATCCTCGAGGCCGGACCCGATCTGGAGAGGATGATCGAGTCCAGCGAGCCGCTCGCCGAGTCCGTCGCCGTCGGAGGCAACGGAACCATGCTGCAGCTCTACACTTCCGGCACGACCGGCAAGCCCAAAGGCGTCCCTGTCCCAGCGCGCGCTCTGGCCAGCTTCCACTGCTATACCCACTTCGGTCTGGACGTCACCCCCGACGACGTATTCTGGAACGCTGCCGACCCGGGCTGGGCCTACGGGCTCTACTACGGCGTCCTCGGCCCTATGGTCGCCGCGCGGCCCAACCTTCTTCTCAACACGGGATTCACACCCGAGTCCACGGTGGCCGTTATCCGGGAGTTCGGAGTGACCAACTTCGCCGGCGCCCCCACGATCTACCGAGCGTTGCGCAAGAGTGGCCTGGCCCAGGGCATCTCCCTGCGATGCGCCTCCTCGGCGGGCGAGCCTCTAACACCCCATGTCGTGGCCTGGGCGAAGAAGGCACTCGGCTCCGAGGTGCGGGACCACTACGGCCAGACCGAGCTGGGCATGGTGATCAACAACCACTGGCACCCTGGCCTCGTCCGGCCACTCAAGGATGGCTCCATGGGACAGCCTATGCCAGGCTACGCCGCCGGCGTGGTGGAAGGGCAGATCGCCATCGATGTACCCGGCAGCCCGCTGCTGTGGTTTACCGGCTACCACGAGGAGCCGGAAAAGAGCAGGGAAAGGTTCACCGCCGACGGTCGCTGGTATCTCACCGCGGACACTGGACAAGTCGATGAGGATGGCTACTTCTTCTTCACCGCCCGTGACGATGACGTGATCCTCGCAGCCGGCTACCGCATCGGTCCATTCGACGTGGAAAGCGTCCTCGTCACTCACCCTGCGGTCATCGACGTCGCGGTCGTGGGCCGCCCCGACCCAGAAGGAATCCGAGGTGAGGTCGTCGAGGCGTTCGTCGTGTTGGCGAACGGCGTCAAGCCGGCGAACGACCTCGCAGAGGAACTCAGGAACCTGGTTCGAGATAACTACTCCAAGCACGCCTACCCGCGTACCGTCCACTTCGTTGACGCGCTACCCAAGACTCCCAGCGGCAAGGTTCAGCGCTATCTCCTGCGGCAGAGTTGATCCGTCCACTGTGCCTATGGGCTCTGCCACGCCTGCGGCCTTGAGCTCCTAGACGGCGGTGTACCGCTCGCGGGCGAAGTCATCCACCCCGAGGACCATCACCGCCCCGATCTGCGGGTCGGGCAGCGCCCGGACCCGGCGCAGCAGCGTGTTCCGGCCAGCGGGAAGCCCCATTCGGCCGGCGAGGCGCGCCCCGGTTCTGCCCGCCAGCACCAACCCGATCGCCTCGATCAACCGGTCGGCCAGCGGGGTGAACCGGGTGCGCGGACGCGTCACGCCCACGACCTGCTCCGCGAACGTCACCCGGGGACAGCTCGCTGTCAGACAGCGGAACCGCCGGACCAGCAGGTCGATCTCGACGTGAGCACCCGCGATCGCCGCATCGACCGACCGGCGTCGATGCCGCCCGTGGGCCCGCTCCGAGACCACCCCGCACCCGGGGCACGCACCACCGGCTCCTCGAACATGGGCCCGTAACCGCAGCCGATCACCAGACCGGTCCACCCGGCCGACAACGAGACCCGCCAGGTGCGGAAGGAGAACCCCAAGATCAGAAAGGCGCCCGGCGCATGATCACAGAGGGTCGATCGTGGTCAGCGCACCAGGGTCAGTTCGAGCACAAGATCAGGGACAGATCCAGATTGATACGGAACTTGCTGGCGAGCGGATCAGTTACCAGCTCTACTCAGGTTGGTGATGGTGTGCACGGACCGTCCGCCACTGAATCCGATGGTCCCGCCGCTCCGCTTCCCGAGTCCGGGCCGGTCAGACGGCTACGCCAGCGGGTTCCGCCACGTTATGCGGCTCATTTGTAGCTACCGGTGTAGCAAAAGGCCCGCGGCCGTCTGGGAAGCGATGCGGCGCGCTGGACCGCGAGTGCGGGCGTCGCAGGTCCTGCGGCTTCAGCGGCCCGTTCAGGTGGAGAGGTGCCGGACCTGCGTCTCGGAGAGGACGCCTGACCAGGGCATTTATTCAACGTCGGACGCGATTGGCGGGGCACCGCGGCGGGCGAGAGCCGACTTGACCGTGCTGTCCGGAAGCGGACGGTCTGTCGGAAGTGTCTATGCAGGTCAACGGGTGTGCGGGCGACCGTCCGCCGTCCAACCGCAGTCGCCGTTGCTACACCCGTTGCTACATAATGATCTACAAATGCAGTAAACGATCTCTTCCGCGAGATAAAATCGCAGGTCAGAGGTGGTGGGCAGGGGCGGGGTCGAACCGCCGACCTTCCGCTTTTCAGGCGGACGCTCGTACCGACTGAGCTACCTGCCCATGTCTTGCATGTGGTGCTCAAAAAACGCGGTCCCGACGGGATTCGAACCCGCGACCTCCGCCTTGACAGGGCGGCGTGAACTCCAGACTTCACCACGGGACCATGTTCATCTTCAGTTGTGTGCTGCCCATCCTAGAGGATCGGATGGCCTTGCTCCAAATGCCTTTTCCAGACCGCCTGAGCCGGTGCCCCGGACCTGCGACTGCCGAACTGGAGGTCATGCTACAGGACGCTGCGCCCCATCCGGCCGCTGGGGGCGGGAAGTTTTCACAGGCTGGTCGAGCACCTGGATCGAGGGATCTGGGCGGGCCGGACCGGATCGGCCGCGGGCGGGCGCCGACCCTGGCGGCGTGGGCGCCAGGGTGCCTGGCGACTGGCCCGCCCTGCTTCTTCTCCCGCACGCATGGGCTGATCGCGGACTCCTTCAACGACCGTATCCGCCGGGTGCGACCCGACGGGACGATCATCACGGTGGCGACCTCCGTGCCGCTGCGACGTCCGCGGGCCGTCACCGTCGCCGCGGACGGCACGCTGCTGGTCGGGGACACCGACGGGCACCGCGTCTGGCGAATCGACCTGGACGGGTCCGCGGGTACCGGCTCTGCCGGTTTCTCGGGCGACGGCGGGCCGGCGGAGCGGGCGGCGGTCGGCCGGCCCGTCGCACTGGCGACGGATACCCGGGGACGTCTGCTCGTCGCCGTCCCGGAGCACCTGCGGGTCCGCCGGGTCGGGCTGGACGGGCTGGACGGGCTGGACGGGCGCGTCGAAACGATCGCCGGCACCGGCTACGGGGGACGTCCCGCGGCCGACGGCGGCATCGCGACCAGCACCGACATGGCGACGCCGACCGGGCTCGCGCCCGCCCCGGACGGCACCTTCTACGTGGCCGACCCGTCCGGGGATCGGGTTCTGGCGGTCCGCACGGACGGAGTCGTCGCCGGCACCGCGCAACAGCCCGGGGTGGTGACTGTCCGGGACCCGAGGCAGGTCGCCGTCGGTGCCGACGGCACGCTGTACATCGCCCAGCCCGGCCGCAACCGCGTCACGGTGGTTCGCCCGGCGCGGCTGCCTCGGCTCTGACACCGGCCACCTGTGTGGCCCCGCCCGAAGCCGAAGCTCGAAAGATCGGAGGATTTTGGTCGCCGCAACCGCAACGACCACGATCCTCAGGTTTTGCTCGGCAGCTGCGGGGAGCCGGCGCGTTCGGGACCACACGACCACGCGGCCACACCCGGGACCACAGTGGTCCGTATTCCGCCCGGCCACGGACCGGAGCAAGATGGGCGCGTGGGGGATTCCGTAACCAGAAGTGACGACTTAATTGCAATGACAGCAGGTCGCCGCACCCATCACGAAGCCGTTTGTGGGCCTGGTTTCCAGGCCGTCTCCGCACGCACACAGGCGATCCGGGTTCCCGGCACCGCGCGGGCACCCCTGGGCGAAGACAGCGGCCCATGAACGGCTCGGCGACGTCGATCCTGGCCAACGCCGCCACGACTGCCGCATACCTGGCGATCTGCCTGTCGATCGCCCGCGGACTGTGGCGCTCGGGCCAGTGGCGCAACAACCCGTTGGGCCTGGCGACGGCCGCCATCTTCTTCACCTGCGCGATCGGGCACGGGTCGCACATCTTCCACAATCCGCACGCGGGCGGTCACCCCACGCACGGCGCCTCGGACGGCTCCGGTGCCGCCTTCGACCCGAGTCTGATCGACGTCCAGTTCCTCACCACCGGGTGGGACGTCCTCACCGCCACGGTCGGCATCTGGTACTGGACGTTGCGCGGGCGCTTTCCCGCGCTGGTCCGCGGCACCGCACTGTTCGAGGATCTACGGATTCGTGAGGCCACACAGCGGACACTGCGCGAGAGCGAGGAGCGCTACC
>NZ_ADGX01000013.1 GCF_000177675.1 Parafrankia sp. EUN1f | reverse complement strand
CACGGGTCTCGTAGGAGCGCTGCTTGAGACGGCCGGTCACGATGACCCGGGTGCCCTTGGACAGGGACTCGGCGACGTGTTCGGCGGGCTGACGCCAGAGCGAGCAGCGCAGGAACAGCGGGTCACCGTCGACCCACTTCCCGGTCTGCTGGTCGAGGGTGCGGGGGGTCGACGCGATGGTGAATCCGGCCACCGGGACCGCGTTCGGGGTGAACCTCAGCTCGGGGTCGGTGGTCAGGTTCCCGACCACGGTGATCACGGTCTCTCCAGCCATGACGGTGTCCTTCCGGGATGGGTCGGTAGGTCGGGGGTCAGAGCGCGTTGACGAACGCGGCCAGGCCGTGGGCGACGTCGACACCGGCGCGGGCGACGGTGGTGACGGTGGCGGCGGCCTCGGTGGGCTGGCGGGCGGCGTAGACGACGAACGCGACCAGCGCGACGGTCAGGATGAGCGGCCAGCGGCGGAAGCGGCGGGTGAGACGGGCGTGCTTCACGAGACGTCCCCTTCGAGGGTCAAGGCGTTGAGTCAGGGGTGGACGGGCCGGGCGGCCCGCCAGGCGGTGCGGGTGTCCTGCTAGCGGTTCAGCGAGCCGTGCACGACCTGGCGGTGGGTCTGCTTGTGCTGGGTGAGTTCGGCGGCGGAACTGGCGGTGAGCGTCGAGCCGCAGTCCGGACAGGTGTGGCTGTGGTCGGCCATGCTGGGTGGGCCCTTCTTCCGTTTCGGCGGGGGTGAGGGTGGCCCCGGTGCGGCGCGTGGCTGTCCAGGCGTGGGCGCCGCACCGGGTGCGCTGGTGGCCAGGTGCTACCGCCAGCCGGCGGCGGTCCAGCGGGTGCGGGTGACCTCGACGCAGCCGCCGCGGCAGAACGGGCCGTGGGAGCCGGCGGCGTGCCGGTCGGCGTTCTCGCGGAGGATGTCGGCGAGGGTGGTCAGGCCGTCGTTGCGGGCGGTGGCGGCCTCTAGGGAGGTGACCTTGCGGATGGAGCGGCGGAAGCGCATGGGGGTCCTCGGTTCCAGGGGTGGGGTCAGGTGGGGCAGCCGGACGCGCAGTACGCGCCGCGGCTGGTGACGGTGAGCGGGCCGCGGGTGCCGCACCGGTCGCACTTCGGCAGGACCACGGCCGGAGTGGCGGCGGCGGCGGTCTTGCGGGTGCGGGTCGTGGTGGTGCGCTTCTTCGGCACGCGGGTGCGGGTGGTCTCGGTGCCGAACCGGCCCGTGCGGCTGGTCGTGGTCCGGCCGTCGACGGTCAGACTCCGGCCGACGATCCGGTCGGCGGCCCGCTGCACAGCACCGACGGCCTTGTCGCCGATCGCGGTGGCGTTGCAGGCCGGACACGGGCCGCGGTCCTTGCCACGGCCGACGAACTTCGTCCCGCGGCAGCGGGGGCACTTGGCGGCCATCAGCGGCCACCTGACCGGTGGTGGTTGTTGGTGCAGGGGACACGGCCGGCGGTGTCCCCGAAGACGAAGCCGAGCGATCCGAAGTCGTCGCAGTCGGGGCAGTGGCCGGGCCGGACCTGGCCGCTGTTCATCGTCCACTCCGGCCGCGGCGACCCGGGGGCAAGCTTGACGGTCACCTTCTCCTTGGACGGGTCGCGACCGAACAGTCTGGGCATCCGAGTCTCCTCACTCTCTGTAGTCATCGATGGGTGTGCGGGAGGGTGCTCGCGGGCAGTTAGATCACCGGAGGCGGGTTAGATCTCTCACTCGGCGGTGTCAGGTGGCCCGGAGCGGTGCTGAGCTGGGGGAAGTTAGGGAAGTGAGTGCCGGTGGGGCAGTGAGTTCCGCCCGCCACGGCCCCCTGTGGAGCGGGGTTCGGGGGCTGGTGGGCGGCTCACTCACTCGTCCAGGTCGGCGGTCGACCGACGGCCGATCGCCTCACGGACAGTGACGGGGTCGAGGGGCCAGCGGTTGCCGGTGCTGGGGACCTTGATCCCTTCGGTGGCGAGGAGCTTGACGAGTCCGGCGCCGGTCAGGGCCTTGTAGGCGGGCCAGGCGGGGTCGAGGTTCTGCAGCAGGGCGGCGGCTTTCGCCGCGTTGATCGGTTCGGTGCCGAGCACCTCGTCGAGGTCGTCAAGCAGGTCCCGGGGTGCGTCGTCCTGCCTGACACGGCGGGGACGGTCGGACCCGGGGACGGGCAGGCCCTTGCGGTCCAGCTCGTCCAGGGACCGGCCGATCAGGGCGGGGACCTGCTTCACGTTGATGAAGTACGTCTGCGCCATGACGGACCGCTCACCGGTGAACCCCTTCACCAGCGCGGTTCCCTTGTCGGTGCCGGGGATCAGTTCGGTGGCGCGGTGCCCACCCCGGTAGGCGCCCTGCCCGAGCAGGGCGTCGTTCGCGACGTGGTCACCGACGGCGTAGGCGATGCCGTTGGAGCAGTTACGGGTGACGTCACGGGGCATCGAGTCCTTCGTCGGTGCCTGTGTCGACACGATGAGGTGGATGCCTCGCTTGCGGCCCAGGCGGACGATGTCGACCAGGAGATGGGAGATCTCCTTGCCGTAGAGGGGGTGCTGGACAGCGAGATGGGCCTCTTCGAGCAGGGCGAACAGCGGGTGCAGCCCGATCCCGGCACTGGCGACCCTGCGGTTCACCGCTTCGACCTCGTGATCGACCAGGAGCTGACCGCGTGCCTGTACCTCCTCGTACAGCTCGCGCAGGTCGTCGAGGATCTGCGCCATGTGCTCGTCCTCAGCACCCATGACGTACCGGGAGCACCGGGGCTTGAAGTGTTCGAAGTCGAAGTTCGTGTCCGGCACCCAGATCCGGATCTCGGCGGTGATGTCCAGCGACACCCCCCCGAGGATCGTCCGGGCGGACGAACTCTTGCCCTGACCGGGCATGCCGCCGGTGATGGTGTTGCGTTCCATCACCGGCGCGACCAGCGCGTCACCGCGCAGAGACCGGCCGAACGGCACGCCCTTGAACACGTCGACCCACCCGCCTTCCAGCAGCGGGTACGGGCCAGCACCTTCCTTCAGCGCGCCCGGATCGGCGACCCACACGTCGAGCAGGCCGGCGTCCTCACCGGTGCGTAGCCACACCTCGTTGACCCGACGGTGCAGGGACGCGGCCAACGCTTCCCGCTTCGCCTGTGCGGTGATGTAGCTCGCGGGCAGACCGTCGGGCAGCCGGACCAGCGCATAGGTGCCACGGCCGTCCTTGCGGGTCGGGACCACGTACTGCAACGGCGCGACCTTGAGAGCGTCGGTGATGTGCTTGATCCGCAGTGAGGCCAGCGCCCGCGTGAGGGTCCGCTCATCGATCACGACATCGATCTCGCCGTCGGTGGACGTCGCGACCCACCCCGGCACGTCCGCATCCCTGCCGGCCCGGTGAGTGATGACCAGCCACGCCGGCACGACCCCGGCCAGAGCGAGCGGGACCACGATCGTCACCGTGGTGACCGCCAGGCGCAGCAACCAGCCGATGAAGTGCCAGTAGTCGCCCCACCCGACACCCAGCGGGGTCACCACCCCGGCCAGGATCCCGGCGGTCACCAGCACCCCGGTCACCACCACCACCGCGGCCAGGGAGGAAATCGCGGCCGACCGGAGCAGGACGGGCAGGTTCGCCACCCTGGTACGGCGGGCTTCCTTCGCCTGGTGCAGCCGGTCCATCCACACGGCCAACTGCTCGTGGTCACCACGGGCCCGTGCCGCCCGGATCTGCTCCCGGATCGCCGCGTGCGTCGCCGCGTCCACCGCGCGGCGAGCCAGCACCCCATGCCCCAACGCGGCCTGAACGGCCACCCGACCGGCGACACGGGCAACCTGCCGGGTGTCGATCGGGAACACCGGCGCGGCCGCGGGAAGGTCCGCGGGCGGGTCTGCGGGCCGCGGGACGACGGCGTGGCCGTCCTGGTCGATGACCGTCCCCTGCTGCGGGTCGAAATCGGTCGTCCACGGGCCGGGGAGCACGACCCCGCCAGGCGGGGTGTCGTCGTCGTGGTGTGGCTGCTCGGTCATCGGTGGTCACCTCCCGGGTGGGTCCAGTCAGCAGGGGTGGGCGTGGCGGTGGACAGAAGCCAGGTCGACGCCCCCAGTGGGCTGATGCCGGCAGCCGTCGCGACGGCGACGTCGACCCGTTCGACGGCGGTCACGACCAGCGCCACGACCAGTCCCACCGCGCGCAGCGTGAGGACTGCCAGGGCGATCAGGACGACCGGGACCGTGAGCCACAGCGGCAGGCGCCGCAGGTCGTCCCGAACACTTCCGCTGGTCATGACCGTGTCCTCAGCGGCCGTACGGCCGGTGGTAGTCCGGGCGGACCAGGTCCAGCCGCTCGGCGATCAGGTCACCGGCGTCGGCGGCACCGGCCAGCGTCAGGCCGGTGAGGGCGCGGGTCATCGTGGTCTGCTGGGCACGGACGCGGGAGCGAATCTGGCGGCGGGGTGAGCGGGCCATGGTCGGGTCCTTCCATGAGGGGTGGGGTGGGGTGGGGGCGCGTACGGGACGTGAGGGTTCGACCCGCACGCGCGTCGAGGAGTGGTCAGGGGTTGGGGTACAGCTCGGTGTTCACGTCGTCGCGCAAGGCACGTGCCTTGTCGGGGGCGACCTTCAGTTCCCGGCGAAGGAACTCCGCCGACACCGGCTTGCCGTTCTTGCGGGCCAGGCGGAGCGCGGCGGCGCGTACCTGCTTCGCCGTGCGGGCCCGAGTCGCCTGCTTCGGCGGGGTCGGATCGACCGGCGGCGGCGGGTCCGCCACCGCGACACCGCCCAATCCACCGAGGTCAGCCCCGGGAATCGGATCGAGGTCACGATCGGGTGCTCCGGACACGTGCGGATCGAGGTCACCGGCGATCAGATCAGCGAGTGCCGCATCCCACTCATCGACCGGCACGGGCAGGCCGGGCACCGTCGCCGCGTCGAGATCCCGACCCTTGGGCAGGTACAGGCCGGGCACGTAGACCAGCTGGGCAGTGCCGTCCGCGGCCAGCTCCACCACCGCGCGCCGCGCGGCGATCCGCCGGGTACGGGCGACCCGCCGTGCGGCCAGGCGGGCCACCTTCGCCTGCTCCCGCTCCGCCCGGCTACGCGGCGGCGCGGCCACCGCCAGCTGATGGGCGATCACACCGGCCACCGACACCACGGCCATCACAACCCCGGTCAGGACACCGGCGCCCACGCCGTGAGCGAAATTCAGCCCCGCGCCCACCGCGGCGAACACCACGATCCCGGCGGTGAGCATCCCCGTCGGCCGGTCCGGGGTCCGGCGGCGGGACGTGTGCACCGCCAGCGCGAACGCCCACATCCCCAGCTCGGACAGCACCGGCAGAACGACACCGGTCACGTTGCCGTACAGGTGCAGCCCGTAGGCAGCCATCGCGGGAACGGCCATCACCGCGGACACCACCGCGAGCGGGTAGATCACCAGTTCCACCGCGTGCGAGGCCCGCCACTGCCGGCGGGCCACCTTCACCTGCTCCCGCTTCGCGTCCCGCTTGGCCTTCTCCGCAACCGCGGCTGCGGCCTGCTTCTCCTCCAACCGGGCCGCGGCGACCACGTCCAAACGGTCCTGCTCGCGTTCCGCGGTCCGGTCGGCCCGGTCCTGCTCCCGCCTTGCAGCCTGGTCCGCGCGACGCTGCTCCGCCCACGTGCTCACGACGCCACCACCGCGGACACCTCGTCCACCATGGATGGCAGGACGTGGGCCCACCGGAGCGACTTCGCGGCAGGCAGCCGGAACGCGGCCAGGGTCACCGCGGCCGGTGACGTCTTGCCACGACCCGACCCACCGACCCGGATCAGGCTAGCGACCTCGGCAGCCTGGATCGCGGCGATCTCCCGGTCGACCTCGGCAAGGTCCGCGGCGATCGATGGCCACTCCGCTTCGATCGCGGCCAGCTCCGCCCGCGTCGGCTCCCGCTCCATCGCGGACACGCCCAGGTTGCTCACTGGGCCACCGCCCGCGCGCTCTCCATCGCCAGGACCGGCTGAACCCGGGCCTGAACAGCCGCGCTCTTGATCTCCGTGTAGATCTTCACCGGGACGCCGTTCACCGCACCCGCAATCTGCGGAAAGTGCGAGTCGTCGTCATACGTCCGCGGACCGTCCAGCGCACCGGACGCCAGGCACAGCCTGACCAGTCGCAGCACGTCCGTGTCCTCGGACCCCTTCGCACCCTCGGCGCAGACCTGTACATCAAGCGTGAGCAGCGAACGCGTCGCCGGGTGAACGGTGATGTAGAGCGGGATGTTCAGGCCACGCAGCCGGGCGAGCAGCTCCGCGCCGGCCTGCAACGCGGCGATCTGACCGTCAATGTCCGGGCCAGCGGAAGGCGCCGCGGGATCGGTCAGGGGAAGCAGAGACATCAGCGGCCACCGCCCTTACCCGACGTCCCATCGAGGATCACCGTCCACGAGTCCCGCGACGGCTCCTTGTCACCCGGCAGCGTCGGCCACGGACGGCTGTTGCCGTCATCACCCGCCAGCGGGCGGGGCAGGGCATGCTTCATACGAGTTCTCTCCTCACGGTGGGACTCCGGACCCCGGTGCGGTGCTTGGCGGCTTCGGCACCGGGGTCCGACCTTGTCGGCTCGATAGACATCGAATCAGCGCTCATTAGCGCTTGTCAAGCGACCTTGAGCGCTTATTTGGAACACGGTCACTCAGCCGGACGTTGCGCTGGTAGATCGCCGTAGGCTTGACCGACGGCTCAGCCGACCGAAGGGATGGCGCGTTGGACTGGACGGCAGTCGGTGCGGCGCTCGATGACCGCATGCATGAGCTAGCGATGACCCAGAAGCAGCTTGCTGACGACGCCGGGGTGTCGACCGCCACCCTGCGGGAGTTGAAGAAGGGTCGCGCCGACAGGGAGTGGCAACCTTCGACCTTGGCCAAGATCTCCCGGGCTCTCGACTGGCACCCGGGCCATCTGCTTGCGGTCGCGCAGGGAGCGCCCCCGCCGATCCTCGTGCGCGACGACAGAGTCGAGGCGCCGGATGAGCCACTCTTGGCGGAGCTGCGCGCCATCCGCGAGCACCTCGAACGGATCGACGCTCAAATCAGCAAGCTCGCAGACCGCGAGTCGGCCGCCGGCCAACCAGGTTGATCATTCCGCCCTCCCCTACACCATTGATCTCCATCACTCGCGGTGGGCGGTGCTGCCGCACCGTGACCCGCTTCGCACATGACCGATAGAACCCCGGGGGTGCGGGGGTGCAGGGAGTGCACGATGGGGGTGCATCCGTGCACATGGCGTGCTTGACTCTCACGATGTGGCACCAAATGGGACGAACCGGGAGCCAAACCGCCGCCTAGCTGCGGTCCTTGCCGCAGCGGGCGTCAGCAACAAGGGCTTGGCCGCACGGGTCGCCCAAGCCGCCGGCCTGGACGGTCACGACATCTCTCCCGATCACGTGTCCGTGCGCCGATGGTTGGATGGCGTCCAGCCCCGCGAGGCGACCGCTCGATACATCGCGCAGGTCCTGAGTTCGAAGCTTGGTCGGCCGGTGCCGCTCGAAGAACTCGGATTCAAGCCAGAGATGCCGGCGGTGGCTCCGATCACCCACGACTCCGCCTATCCCGTTGACTCGGCAGCGGCGATCACCTCGCTGTCGGGTTTGGTCGGTGCCGACCTGGACGACGATGCCGCGGTGGCTCAGGCTCCGTGGCTCGACTCAGCCGCACCCGGCCTCATCACGGGATTCCTGTTTGGCCCATCAATCACGGCGCCACCGGCATCGGACACGAAACCGATCCTCACTGCCAACACCGCGGACGCGATCCGCGCTACTGCGGCGAGCCTCATGGATCTGGATTTTCGCTTCGGCGGCGGGCACGTTCGAAGACTTCTGCTGTTCTATTTCCGCTCGGAGATCGTTCCGCTACTTCAGGCTCACCATCCGGCGGGACAGCGCCGCGAGATCTTCCGCGCTGCAGCGGAGGTCGTGGAATTACTCGGATGGTCCGCGTACGACGCTGGGCGCCACGGCGCCGCGCAACGCTATTACGCCCAAGGGCTCCGCCTCGCGCGTGAAGCCGAGGATGACCTTCTGGGCGGATGGATGCTCGCGAGCCTTAGCCACCAAGCAAATTATCTCGGAAAGTTCAACGACGCGGTCCAGCTCGCGCGGGCGTCGTTCGCGGCAACACGCGGGAAGTCGGGCATCACAGCCGCATGCCTCTCTCTGGCCATGGAGGCCCGTGCGCTCGCGAGTCTCGGCGACGCGCGCGGATGCGCAATCGCGATACACAATGCCGAGCGTCTACTCGAGCGGCAGGAAACCGACCAGGACCCGCCATGGATCTCCTTCTTCACCGCCGAGGAACTGGCCGGCGAGGCCGCGCACTGCTACCGGGACCTAGGAATGTCGGCGGAAGTCAGGAGCTTCGGCCGGCAAGCGCTAGACATGAACACACCTCCACGAACGCGGGCCTTCATCGGGATGGTCAACGCAGCAGGAGCCCTGAACGGCGGCGACCTAGACGAAGCCGTGGCAGTGGCCTCCGAAGCGGTGACGCTCGGAGCTGCGCTCCAGTCCGATCGGTATGTCCGCTACTTGCGGGACTTCGAGCGCGCCATTAGCGGCAGGTACCCGGGAGATTATCGAGTGGTCGAATTCTCCAACACACTCCGACTCCACCACCCGAACCTCGCCAGGCAGGGCGACTAGAAGGGATTCCACCCCCCTGCCGCACCTGTTCTGATGCATTCGATGCGCCGGTCGTACTCTTCCTTAATATCGACGGAAACGTCGATATTCTGCATAATCCATGTCGTCATCTTGATTTCATGGGTACGACAGAGCACCTCAAATCCGCTCCACCCCGTGACGTCGAATCCATATGCGTCAACGAACTCCGAGTATTCCGCGTCGTTCCACCAGCCCGCCGTGAGATACTCGGTTGCCGTCACCGCCAAGTCCCATTCGGGTTGACCCCACGCGAAACGCTCCAAGTCGATGAGAACGCCCGCACCATCCCCGTTGCACCTCATCAGGTTGTTCACGTGAGCATCTCCATGAATGACGCAAGGCGACAGAGGGAAGGATAGCCCCGCAACCTCCCGACGAAGATGGCTGCAGCGGTCGAGGAGGAATTCCTTATCCGCAAGCGGAATCGACGCCCTTTCGATCCTCCCCGCCACACGCCCCATGGGGTCCTCGGGCGGCAAGGAAAAATTGGCGGGCCGAGGAAGCGTGTGGAGGCATCGCAAAAGGTCTCCCAGGATTGCAATGTCCTCGCGGGAGCCATCACGCCCGTCGACGTACTTCCAGAAGGTGACCGGATGACCGGCAACCTCAAGCGGCTGCGGCACGCAATATGCCTGGACCACAGGATAGGCGTGCTGCGTAAGCCAACGCGACACATCAACTTCTTTTATCGCGTCACGCCAGTGATCCATCGTTCTCGCGATACGAACGACCACCGGAGTGCCCGCCAGGAGATACAAGGCGTTCTCACCGAACCGAAGCAGTCTGGCGTCGGCGGCATCAAGTCCGATCCGCCCACACGCCGCATCTAGGACGACTCGTGTCGAATCAGGCCCAAACTCCTGCGCACCGACTCCCTGCTTGCCACTTCGGCCGTCTCGGGGACGCCATTCGGTCGAGGGGTCCAGAGGGCCATCTGTCACCCGACCATCCTCCCCGACACAACCCGCCGTGATGGCATCTGTCGACATCTCCGCCCCCTCTGTGGATCAACAAGGACATGACCATGCGACGGTGGATCATCGGCGCCCATCGAACGTCACCCGGACGGCCAGGCGATCTCGGGTCAGACAGACCCTCAAGTGATCATCCTGCTCGGCGGGAGGGATTCTGGAGCGCGGTTCGGTGCGAGCGAAAGCGCGAACGGAGCGCGGCGGGACGGGTGAGATCGAGGGAGACAGGGTGGGGCGTCAGGGACTCTCGATGCCCTGCTACGGCGTCACCGAGACGACCAATCAACCCACCCGGACCGGTCACGTTCAGTTGACACGGTAGAGGTCACTGGTTCAATCCCAGTATCGCCCACCACTCCGGATGCGCTGCGGCGCAGCGGAAACGGCCACCCCGGCGGGGTGGCCGTTCTGGTGTTCGGAATCACTTCCGCTGTTCGGGATCACCCTGTGGGAACTGGGTGGGAACGAACACCATACGTCGCGGGCGGGCAGTTGCACCTACGAGCGGCCGTCGTCCGGCGGGTTGCCGGTCAGGTAGGCGGCGAGCCCGTCGGCGACACCCTCTGCCGCCCGCTGACGCCAGGCTGGATCCTTGATCCGCGCGGCATCGCCGGGATTGCGCATGTTGCCGCACTCCAGGAAGACCTTCGGCACCCGGGAGAGGTTCAGCCCTCCGAGATCCGACCGGATGGCGATGCCGTCAGAACCCAGATAGTCGGACCGGGGCTGCCCGGTGGCCGCGCCGAAGGACGCCCGAAGCAGGTCCGCCAGCTGGCCCGAGCTCACCAGGATCGCACTGTTCGACCCGTCGGGGCTGGCCGCGGGCGCGATGACGTGGAATCCGCTGCCCTCCACCGGACCCCCGTCCGCATGGATCGACACCACGGCGTCCGCGCCGGCCTCGTTGCCGATGCGGGCCCGCTCGTCGACACAGGGTCCGACGCCGTCGTCCTCGTTGCGGGTGAGGATCACCGTGGCACCGAGGGCGCGCAGGACGTCCGCCGCTCGGATCGCGACGTCGAAGTCGAACGCGTGCTCCGCGTACCCGTCGTCGGTCGAAGCGCCGACGGTGTCGCACTCCTTCTGGAAACCACCGGCGTCGACGCGCCGGTTGATGGCTGCGGGGTGGGTGCCGTTGCCACCGTTGTGACCCGGATCGAGTACCACGGTCCGCCCGAGCAGGGTCCGGGAATCCTGCGCGGAGGCGACCTCGACACCGGGAGGCCGAGCGCTGGGTGAGCTGGCGCCGTCGGGCCAGAACGCCAGTCCCGCCGAAGCCACGGCGATGAGCGCAAGCGCAGCGCCGGCGAGTACGGCGAAGGGTGACACCGCTCTGGGCGTGTTCCGGGGCGTGCTCCCGGGCCTGCTTCTGGGCAATGGACGCCCCCCGCTCCTGTCCGCCCCCCGCAGGCCGGCCAGCCCAGTGCCCCGCGCCACGAAGCCACCGAAGGGCCAGACAATCTGAACTAGTCGTATAGAACCATATACGCGCTGGTCCTCAGCCCTCCCGAGTCAGGCCCGACAGCTCGGCCGGGCCCGTGACGGAGTCGCAGGACGGAATCAGGGTGCGGTGACGAAATCGATCAGCTCCTCCACCGCACGCAGCAGGCCGGGCTCCAGGTCGGCGTACGAGTCGACCGCCGCGAGGATCCGCCGCCACATCTCGACGGGATCAGCGACGCCGAGCGCGGCGCAGACACCTTCCTTCCAGGGCCGCCCACGCGGAACCGTGGGCCAGGCCTGGATGCCGACCGAGGCAGGCTTCACGGCCTGCCAGATGTCGATGTACGGGTGCCCGGTGACGAGCACATGCTCGCCGGTGACGCCCGCCGCGATCCGGCTCTCCTTCGAGCCCGCGACCAGGTGGTCGACCAGCACCCCGAGCCGGCGGCCCGGGCCGGGCCGAAAGCCACGAACGATCTCCGGGAGGTCGTCGACACCGTCCAGCGGCTCGACGACGACCCCCTCGATCCGCAGGTCGTCACCCCACACTCGTTCGACCAGCGCGGCGTCGTGCAGGCCTTCGACGTAGATCCGGCTGGCCCGGGCCACCCGGGCGGGCAGGCCTGGGACGGCGATCGAGCCCGAGGCGGTGCGCCCCGGTGGACGCGGCGCGGCCGACCGGGCCCGGGTGAGCGTCACCGGCTCCCCGTCCAGCAGGAAGACTCCCCCGTCCAGGGGGAAGGACCGCCTGCGGCCGTGCCGGTCCTCAAGAATGACCCCGCCGGCCTCGATACCGACCACGGCGCCGCAGAAGCCCGATTCGGCGTCCTCCACGACCAGGTCTCGCTCGATCTCGACCGCCCGCGGCGGCCTGGGCGCCCTGGCGCCGGCGCTGGACTGGGCCAGGACATCGGATCCGTAGTCGCGGCTGCGCACGCCCGCAACCTACAGTGGGACAGGGACGGGCATTCCCGACGACACGCCGCCGGTGTCCCGATCGAGCCATCAGCCGCCGGCCTGGGTCGGGCCGTTGGGCGTACGCCCGCGAAGCCCGCCCACGAAGCCCGGCCGAGCGGGTGCGGGATCGGGCCGGCCGAGGATCGGAGCGCAGCGATGGGCACGCGTTACGGCGACGGGGTGGCGCTTCTGGTCATCGACCTGCAGAACGATTTCGCCACGGTCGGCGGCAGCCTCTACGTCGCCGGCGGCGAGGAGATCATCGCCGGGGTGAACCAGGAGATCGCCGCGGCGGCCGACGCGGGCAGTCCGGTCTTCTACAGCCAGGACTGGCATCCGCCGGCCACGCCGCACTTCGTCACCGACGGGGGTATCTGGCCGCCCCACTGCATACGTGACACGCCCGGGGCGGATTTCCATCCCGGCGTGGTGATCGCCGGTGAGGTCATCCGCAAGGGTGTCGACGGAGCGGACGGCTACTCGGCCTTCTCCGTCCGGGACCCGCGTTCGGGCGAGCGGTCCGCGACCGTGCTCGGTCAGCGGCTCGCCGCGGGAGCGGTGACGAGCGTCGTCGTGGTCGGCCTGGCGGGTGACTACTGCGTGCTGGAGACGGCCCTCGACGCCCGGGAACAGGGCCTTGAGGTGACTGTCCCGCTCGCGCTCACACGCTTCGTGGAACGCGTTTCGGGCGACCGCGAACGCGCGGTCGCCCGGATGATCGAGGCGGGGGTACGGGTACCGGCCTGACCTGCGCCGGCCAGTACCGCCCGCCGCGGCTCCGCGGCCTCACCCGCGGTCAGGCCGCACAGTCCCGGCACACCATGCGGCGAGCGTCATGCAGCTGGCTGCGGTGGTGGACCAGGTAGCAGCTGGTGCACGTGAACTCGTCCGCCTGCCGTGGCAGGACTCGGACGGTCAGTTCCTCCCCGGACAGATCGGCGCCCGGCAGGCCGAGCTCGGTCTCGAACGGATCAGCGTCGTCACCAAGGTCCGCCGCCGCGTCCGCCCGCCGGGCCTTCAGGGCCTCCAGGCTCTGCTCGGAATCCTCGAGATCGGCTGTTCGGGGGGTGTCGTAATCGGTGGCCACTGAGTTCTCCCAGAAAGGTTGTGCTCTTGTCGTGCGCAACCCACAACGCACGACCCCGGGGGTATGTGCCCGTCCGACCCACGGGAACACGATGTGGGCTTGACCACAGCAAGATGAGCAGGTGCTCATCGCCGCGCGGACGCCCAGCTAAGGACGCTTCGTGCTGATCACGACCTGTCCGGAAAAATGGCTCATCCAGTGCGCCGGAGCCAGGTGACCGGTGCGCCGTGCGCCCCGCGGCGCAGCGGTTCCAGCACATCGTCCCAGGCGGTGCCGAGCAGCCGATGCAGACCCCGGGACAGGGTCTCCCGTGCCTCGCCGCGTTCCAGCAGGGCAAGCAGCGCCGCCTCCCCCACCACGACGTCCCCGTTGGCGGCGATGGCGGCGCGGTGCAGCCCCAGCTCGGGAGTGAAGGAGTACCGTTCCGCGTCACAGCCCGGGGAGGGGCCCTCGACCGTCTCGAAGGTCACGTGCCCCAGCCGGCGCAGAACGGTCGCCAACCGGCCCGCTGTCCCCGGGGCCGCGCGCCACTCCAGGCCGGCATACAGGAAGCCGGGCTGGCCCGGCTGCGCCGTCCAGGTCAGGGAGACCGGGGCGGTCAGCGCGCCGGACACGGCGAACTCCAGGTGCGGGCACAGTGCCGGCGGACACGCCAGCACGGCCAGCTTGCCCGGCACGACGTAGGACGACGTGCCGGATGACAGCTCACGAGCCGTCGATGACATTGCCACCACGCGGGACCTCCGTCGACGAGGAACGCCTTCCCCTGCGTCTCGTCACATGAGCCCCTCGAATACCAGTCGATCGTGCCATGACCAGCGGGCCAGGACTAGACCCGCCCCCTCCCCTGGTGCCAGTTGTGGCGTGCCCCACCCCAACAGAGTGACTGGTTCTACTGCCCGCCCAGACCAGTGAGCCTTTTCCATCGTCGGCTCAGGCTCCGGCCTCCCTGACCGTGGACCGTGAGGCGGAAAAGGCTCACCACGGACCAGCACGCGCCGGATCAGGCGATGGGTTCCTCCGCCGTGGTGGGGCCGGCCTGCCCCCCCGTGGTGCCGTTGGCCGGGCCGCGGGTGGCCCGGTCGGCACGGGCCTCGACGTCGAACAGTCCGCCGGGGCCGGCCAGGCCCCCCAGCGCGGAGGTCAGCTCGCTCGGCACGATCCACAGCTTGCTCGCCTGCCCCTGAGCCAGCCGCGGCAGCATCTGCAGGTACTGGTAGGCGAGGAGCTTCTGGTCCGGGTCGCCCTCGTGGATGGCGCCGAAGACCGTCCCGATCGCCTTCGCCTCACCTTCAGCGGCCAGGATCTGTGCCTCCCGGTGGCCTTCCGCTCGCAGGATCGCGGCCTGCTTCTCGCCCTCCGCGCGAAGGATCTCGCTGGCCTTCACACCCTCGGCGGTCAGGATCGCGGCCCGACGGTCCCGCTCGGCACGCATCTGCTTCTCCATGGAGTCCTGGATCGAGCGCGGCGGGTCGATCGCCTTCAGCTCGACCCGGTTCACCCGGATGCCCCACCGGCCGGTCGCCTCGTCGAGGACGCCGCGCAGCTGCCCGTTGATCTGGTCCCGCGAGGTCAGCGTCGCCTCCAGGTTCATGCCGCCGATCACGTTGCGCAGCGTGGTGACCGTGAGCTGCTCGATCGCGCGGATGAAGTCGGCGATCTCGTACGTCGCCGCACGCGGGTCGGTGACCTGGAAGTAGATGACCGTGTCGATGCCCACGACCAGGTTGTCCTCGGTGATGACCGGCTGAGGCGGAAAGCTCACGACCTGCTCCCGCAGGTCGATGCGTTCCCGGATCCGATCCACGATCGGCACCACGATCGCCAGCCCCGGCGTCAGCGTGCGGTGGTAGCGGCCCAGCCGCTCCACCACCATCGCCCGCGCCTGCGGAACGATCCGCACGGACCGAACCAGGAAGATCAGAACCACCAGCGCGACCACCGCGGCCGCGATGACTCCGCCCATCTCTACTCCTTGGTCAAGGCCGAGGTCGCGATCCCCGGCATACGTCCGAGACGATGCAACGGCACGCCCGGAACCGGCCTAGACGGGGGTCACCGGCCCACCAGAGCCCGGCTCACCAGTGCCCGGCCCGGGCGGGGCGAGGCCGGGCAGGTCGAGGCCGGGCGGCAGGTTCGGCTCGCTGCGGCAGACGACGGCCCGGGCGCCCTCGATCCGCAGCACCAGCACAGTCGCGCCGACGTCCAGCACGTCCGTGTCCGGGAACGATCGCGCGGACCAGACCTCGCCCGCCAGCCGCACCCGCCCGTCCCGCCCGTCGACCCGTTCGAGGACCTCCGCTCGCGCACCGATCAGCGCCTCCGTTCCGGTCCGCAGCTCCGGCCCGTGCTGGAGGTGGCGCCGCGCGACCGGCCGCAGGCCGAGGGTGAGGCCGGTCGAGGCGGCGGCGAAGACGACGAGCTGTGCGATCAGGTTCCCGCCCAGGGCGGCGACGCCCGCGCTGAGCAGAGCGGCGACCGAGAACATGATCAGTATCAGGTCGAGGGTGAACAGCTCACCCACCAGCAGGGCACCGGCCACGACGACCCAGACGACCTCATCCGTCATGGACTCCCCCTCCCGCGGCCACGGCAGCAGCGATCGGCGAAACAACCGGGCACCCGACCGGACGACCGGTCAACGATCGACAAGAAACGCAGTGGTGGCAGCCAACGGCCGCCCGCGGTTCGCGCGCCCGCCGGTCACCGAGGGGTGGCGAGCCGTAGGCTTCGTGCGTATGTCGCAGGTCTGGCCAGGCAGCCCTTACCCCCTCGGCGCCACCTTTGACGGATCGGGCACCAACTTCGCGATCTTCTCCGAAGTCGCCGAGCGTGTCGAGCTCTGTCTGTTCGACGCCGCGGGCACCGAGCGGCGGATCGAGCTGCGGGAGCGCGACGCGTTCGTGTGGCACGCCTACCTGCCCGCCGTGCTGCCGGGGCAGCGGTACGGCTACCGCGTCCACGGGCCTCATGATCCCGCACGTGGCCACCGGTGCAACCCCAGCAAGCTTCTGCTGGATCCGTACGCCAAGGCGGTGGACGGCGAGGTCGACTGGGACCAGGCCGTCTTCGGCTACAACTTCGGCGATCCGGACAGCGTGAACACCGCGGACTCCGCGCCGCACATGATGAAGTCGGTGGTGATCAGCCCGTTCTTCGACTGGAACGGCGACCGCCCGCCCCGTCGCCCGTACAACGAGACGGTGATCTACGAGGCCCACGTGCGCGGTCTGACCATGCGCCACGAGGGCCTGCCCGAGGAGTACCGCGGCACCTACGCGGGGGTGGCGCATCCGGTGATGATCGACCACTACCACCGCCTGGGTGTGACGGCCATCGAGCTGCTGCCCGTCCACCAGTTCGTCCACGACGAGCACCTCGTCCGCCGCGGTCTGCGCAACTACTGGGGCTACAACTCCATCGCGTTCCTGGCGCCGCACAACGGCTACTCGTCCGCCGGCGGCGACGGGCGGCAGGTGCAGGAGTTCAAGTCCATGGTGCGCAACCTGCACGAGGCGGGTATCGAGGTGATCCTCGATGTGGTCTACAACCACACCGCCGAGGGAAACCACATGGGCCCGATGCTGTGCTTCCGCGGCATCGACAACCAGGCCTACTACCGGCTGGTCGACGACGACCAGAGGTACTACATGGACTACACCGGCACCGGGAACAGCATGCGGGTCCGGCATCCGCACGTACTTCAGCTGATCATGGACTCACTGCGGTACTGGGTGACCGAGATGCATGTGGACGGATTCCGCTTCGACCTCGCGGCGACCCTGGCCAGGGAGTTCTACGACGTCGACCGGCTGTCCTCCTTCTTCGACCTCGTCCAGCAGGACCCGGTGGTCTCCCAGGTCAAGCTGATCGCCGAGCCGTGGGACCTGGGCGAAGGCGGCTACCAGGTCGGCAACTTCCCGCCGCTGTGGACCGAATGGAACGGAAAGTACCGCGACACCGTCCGTGACTTCTGGCGCGGTCAGGACCACGGCATCGCCGAGTTCGCCTCCCGGCTGACCGGCTCCTCCGACCTTTACGAGAGCAGCGGCCGGCGGCCGTCGGCGTCCATCAACTTCATCACCGCCCACGACGGCTTCACCCTGCACGACCTGGTCTCCTACAACGACAAGCACAACGACGCCAACGGCGAGGAGAACCGGGACGGCTCGGACGACAACCGTTCCTGGAACTGCGGAGTCGAGGGGCCCAGCGACGATCCCGTGATCAACCGTCTGCGGGGCGCCCAGGCGCGCAACCTGCTCACCACCCTGCTGCTCTCACAGGGGGTGCCCATGTTGGTGGCCGGGGACGAGATGGGCCGCACCCAGCGCGGAAACAACAACGCCTACTGCCAGGACACCGCCGTCTCCTGGCTGGACTGGGGGGACGCCGAACGCAACGCCGATCTCGTCGAGTTCACCGCCCAGGTGGCCCATCTACGGCGGGCGCACCCTGTCTTCCAGCGTCGCCGGTACTTCCAGGGCGAGGCGGGCCGCGGCTCGGCCGGTGGCGGCTACAACGCCGCTGGCACCCGCGACGCGGCCGGCGACCACAACGCGGGTGAACAGCCGGGCGGCGCGGAAACCTCCGACCCGGCCGCGAAGGACATAGTCTGGCTTCGTCCCGACGGTAGCGAGATGTCCGACACCGACTGGGAGTCCGGAACGGCGCGCTCGCTCGGCTGCTATCTGAACGGGCACGGCATACCGGATCCCAACGCGCTCGGTGAGGCGATCGTCGACGACTCCTTCCTGCTGTTCTTCAACGCCCACCACGAGCCGATCCAGTTCGTGGTACCACCGGGCAACTTCGGCACCACCTGGGAGATCATCGTGGACACGCGCTCATCCAGCGCCGAGATCGCGGCGATGCTCGGTGGCGTCGGGGCTTTTGCCACCGACGCCGAGCAGGTGATCAAGGCCGAGGATCCGCTCGAGATCGACGCTCGGGCCACCCTCGTGCTGCGCCGTGTCAGCTGACTGGCCCGGCGGCCCGGACCGGACCGGACCCGCCGAACGACACGCTCCCGACCGCCGTCGGGACGGCGGGGCCGGGCGGGTCGTCGGGCCCGGTCGGGGCGGCCCGCACGACGGCGGCGAGCGCCGGGGCATCCCCACCGGGACCTACCGGCTCCAGCTCCACATGGAGTTCGGGTTCACCGACGCCGCCGTGATCATTCCGTACCTGTCGGCGCTGGGGGTCTCCCACCTCTACCTGTCGCCGATCCTCGAGGCGGCGCCCGGGTCGACGCACGGCTACGACGTCGTCGACCACACCCAGATCAACCCCGAGCTGGGCGGGCTCGGCGGCCTGCGCCGGCTGGTGGCGGCCGCCCGCCGCGCCGGGCTGGCCCTCATCGCGGACGTCGTCCCCAACCACATGGCCGTGCTGACGCCCGGAACGACGAACACGGCCTGGTGGTCGGTGCTGCGTGAGGGGCCGGACTCCCCCTACGCCTCCTGGTTCGACATCGACTGGGACTCCCCCGAGAACCCGGGGCGGGTGCTGCTGCCCCTGCTCGGCCAGTCGCTCGCCGACAGCCTCGCCGCCGACGAGATCAGCGTCGAGCAGGACGAGGACGGCGAATGGGTCATCGTCTACTACGACCACGTGCTTCCGGTCGCGGCGGGCACGGCCGACCCGTCCGACGTCGCGGCGACCCTGGACGCGCAGTACTACCGGCTGTGCTGGTGGCGCGTCGGCGGGACGGAGCTGAACTACCGCCGTTTCTTCGACATCTCCTCGCTCGCCGGCCTGCGCCAGGAGGACCCCGACGTCTTCGCCGCCACCCACCGCCTGCTGATCGAGCAGGTCCGCTCCGGCAACCTGGAGGGCCTGCGCATCGATCATCCGGACGGCCTCGCCGACCCGGAGGAGTACCTGCGCCAGCTGTCCGACGCTACCGGCGGCGTCTGGACGGTGATCGAGAAGATCATCGAGCGTGAGGAGACCCTGCCGGACAACTGGGCCTGCGACGGCACCACCGGCTACGACGCGCTGAACCGGCTGACCCGGCTCTTCCTGGACCCGGTGTCCGCCCGGACGATGGGCACCCTCTACACCGAGGTCACCGGCCGCTCCCCCGACTTCGCGCTGGTGGCCCGGCAGGCCAAGATGGACGTCCTGACCAGCGTGCTGCGGCCCGAGGTCGACCGGCTCACCGGCCTGGCGCTGGCCGAGGCCCGCCGCGACCGCGCCGACCTCACCAGGGCCGGCCTGCGGGAGGCGCTGCGGGAGGTCCTCGCCGCCTTCGAGGTGTACCGCGCCTACATCCGACCGGACGGAACACCGAGCCTGGAGGCCCGCGGGCACATCGTCCGGGCCTGCGAGCAGGCCCGGCTGACACTGCCCGGCCGGACCAGCGAGATCGATCTCATCGAGGATCTGGCGCTGGCCGGGCCGCCCGAGTTCGTGGTGCGCTTCCAGCAGACCTGCGGCCCGGTGATGGCCAAGGGCGTCGAGGACACCGCCTTCTACCGGTACGTCCCGATGGTCGCGCTCAACGAGGTCGGTGGTGCTCCGGGTGACTTCCCGGCCTATCCGACCGGGCATCCGCGCAGCGCCGTCAACGAGTTCCACGAAGCCAACATCAGCACCCAGCGCACGTGGCCGCTGACCATGACCACGCTGTCCACCCACGACACCAAGCGCTCCGAGGACGTGCGGGCCCGGCTCGCCGTGCTGTCGGAGGACCCGCGGGGCTGGGCCGACATCGTGCGGCGGCTGGCCCGTCTGGGCGAGCGGCACGCCGACCCGGAGGCGGGCTGGCCCGATCCGGTCACGATGTACCTGCTGGTGCAGACCCTGGTCGGCGCGTGGCCGATCTCGGCCGAGCGGGTGTCCCAGTACATGGTCAAGGCCGTGCGGGAGGCCAAGCACTTCACCACCTGGGCGGACACCGACCCGTCGTACGAGGCGGCGCTGACCAACTACATCGAGGGCGCTCTGGAGGACGAGGACTTCGTCGCAGCCCTCGACACCTACGTCTCGACGCTGGTGGAGCTCGGCCGGCAGAACAGCCTCGCGCAGAAGCTGCTCCAGCTCACGATGCCCGGCATTCCGGACGTCTACCAGGGCCAGGAGCTGTGGGACCACTCGCTGGTCGACCCCGACAACCGGCGTCCGGTCAACTTCGGTGAGCGGACCAAGATGCTCACCGAGCTGGGCGTGGAACCGGGATCCGAGCTCGCCGCCCCGAAACGCCCGCCCCTGCTCGACGACTCGGGCGCGGCGAAGCTGCTGGTCGTCGCCCGGGCGCTGCGCATCCGCCGGGACAATCCGGAGTGGTTCGGCGAGCACGGCAGCTACCGGCCGTTGTGGGCGTCCGGGTCGGCCGCCGAGCACGTGGTCGCGTTCTGCCGGGCCGAGTCGGTGGTCACCGTCGTTCCGCGGCTCGTGCTCGGGCTGCGGCGTGGCGGCGGCTGGCGTGACACCACCGTCACCCTGCCCGAGGGCCGCTGGGCCGACGTGCTCACCGGCCGCCGGCATGACGGTGGGACCGCCTACGTGCTGCGCCTGCTGCGGGACTTCCCCGTGAGCCTGCTGATCCGCACCCCGTAGTCCCAGATCATCCGTAGCCCCAGATCATCCGTGGCTGCAGGACATCCGCGGTTTCAGGACAGGAGACCATGAGCTACTTCCGGGTGTGGGCACCGGCCGCGAAGACCGTCAGCCTGGTCGTGTCGGACACGGTGCACCAGATGGCCGGTGCCCCCGGCGGGTGGTGGACCGTCGAGGTGCCGACCGCCCGGCACGGGACGGACTACGCCTACCTCCTCGATGATGGCGAGCAGGAGCTGCCCGATCCACGGTCAGCCTGGCAGCCGCACGGGGTGCACGGCCGCTCCCGGCTCGTCGACCACGCCCGCTTCCCCTGGACGGACGTCCACTGGCGCGGGGTGCCGCTGTCCGGCAGCGTGCTCTACGAGCTCCACGTCGGCACGTTCACGCCGCAGGGCACCTTCGACGCGGCGATCGAGCGGCTCGACCACCTCGCGGACCTGGGTATCGACATCGTCGAGCTGCTGCCGGTGAACGCCTACCCGGGGCGGCACGGCTGGGGCTATGACGGGGTCGGGCTGTTCGCCGTTCATGAGCCCTACGGCGGCCCGGAGGGCCTCAAGCGCTTCGTGGACGCCGCGCACGCCCGCGGCCTCGGCGTGATCATGGACGTCGTCTACAACCATCTCGGACCGGACGGCAACTACCTCGGCCGGTTCGGCCCCTATTTCACCGACCGCTACAGCACCCCGTGGGGCCCAGCGGTCAACCTGGACACCCCCGGTTCGGACGAGGTCCGCGCGTTCATCATCGACAGCGCGCTGGCATGGCTGCGGGACTACCACTGCGACGGGCTACGCCTGGACGCGGTGCACGCGTTCGTCGACAACCGGGCCCGGCACCTGCTGGAGGAGATCTCCGACGCGGTGCACCGGCTCGGCACCCAGCAACGCCGGCCGCTGTTCGCGGTGGCGGAGTCCGATCTCAACGACCCACGGATGATCACCGCACCCGAGGCGGGAGGCCACGGTCTCGACGGGCAGTGGGCGGACGACATCCACCACGCGCTGTGGTCCACCCTTTCCGGGGAGCGGCAGGGCTACTACGGGGACTTCGGCTCGTTCGAGACGCTGAGCAAGGCGCTGAGCTCTGCGTTCGTCCATGACGGCGAGTACTCGACGTTCCGCGGCCGGGCCCACGGCCGGCCGGTGCCACGCCGGACACCGGCGTACCGGTTCGTCACGTTCCTGCAGAACCACGACCAGATCGGCAACCGGGCGACCGGTGACCGCGCCAGCGCCACGCTCAGCGACGGCCGGCTGCGCATCGGAGCCGCGCTGCTGCTCACCGCGCCGTTCACCCCGATGCTGTTCATGGGCGAGGAGTGGGGGGCCACCACACCGTGGCAGTACTTCACCGATCACACCGACCCGGGGCTCGCGGAGGCGGTGCGGACCGGGCGGCGCAGCGAGTTCGCCGCCCATGGGTGGGGGCCCCAGGACGTCCCCGACCCGCAGGACCTGGCGACCTTCGAACGGTCCCGGCTGGACTGGGCCGAACGTGACCAGCCCGGTCCCGCCTCGCTGCTCGACTGGCACCGCCGCCTGATCGCCCTGCGCCGGCGGCTACCGCAGCTCAGCGATCCCGCGCTGGATTCAGTGCGCTGCTCCTACGACGAGCAGGCGAACTGGTTCGTGCTGCGCCGGCTTTCCCGCGACGGTGACGTGGCCGTGGTGTGCAACCTGGGTGCCGAACGCCAGAGCGTGCCGGTGGACGGGGTGCCCTTCGACGCGCCGGCGGCCTCCCGGCCCGGCTTCACCTACATGCCCGGCCGGGTCGAGCTGGCGGGCGAGTCCGTCGTCGTGGTGCGCCTGCTGCCGACGGCCTGACCCACTCGCCGGCCTGGCCGGCCCAACGGTCCGGTCGGCGGCCGGGTCGGCGGGCGGCTCAACGGCCGGGTCGGCGGGCGGATCGACGGCGGGCCGCGTTGCGGTTCAGCAGGTAGTACAGGGAGCCGAGCCCGGCAAGACTGACGATCAGAACACAGATCAGAAGCAGCACGTACGTGTTCACGCATTCATCCTGGCACTCCCGCGGGGACACCAACGGCGGCGGCCCCTGCGGCGCGGTGCTTTCGCCGGGTGCCCGCGGGCGTCCGGCGGGCCTGGCGAAAGCACCGGTGGCCGGACACCGGTACCACCGGGTGGCGCGGCTACAGTCGGGCAGATGCGTGTCCTTCTGTCCACCAGCGCCCCTGCTGCCACGGGTGCCTTCGGGAGTACACACACCGAGGCGAGCGGTACCGGAACCGTCGATCTCGACGCCGCGTACGCGCTGCCCGAGCCGGTGCCGGGCATCCCCCACGTACGGTCCAACTTCGTCACCTCCGTCGACGGAGCCATCGAGATCGACGGCCGGTCGGGCGGGCTCGGCGGGCCGGCCGACCGGTTGGTGTTCCGCACCCTGCGCTGGCTGTCCGACGTGGTGCTGGTCGGCGCGGGCACCGTCCGAGCCGAGGACTACGGCCCAGTTCCGGTGCCGGCCGAACGCCAGGAGCGGCGGGTCGCCGCGGGGCTTGCGGCCGTGCCCCCGGTCGCCGTCGTCAGCGGCCGGCTCGACCTCGACCCGCAGGCACGGCTGTTCGGCGGGGCGGTACGCCCGCTGCTGCTGACCTCCGAGGCGGCACCGGCCCGGGCGCGGCGTGCCCTGGAGCCGGTCGCGGACATCGTGATCTGTGGGGAACGCACCGTCGAGCCGCCGGCCGTGCTCGCCGCGCTCGCAGCCCGGGGCCTGCTGCGGGTGCTGACCGAGGGCGGCCCAAGCCTGCACGCCCAGTTCGCCCAGGCCGGGCTGTTGGACGAGGCCTGCGTGACGCTCGCTCCGGTGCTGGCCGGCCCGGGGCGGCTCGGGATGATGACCGGTCCGGCCTGGGCGGCACCGCTCGACCTGCGGCTCGTGCACGTGCTCGAGGAGAGCGACGTCCTCTTCCTGCGGCTCGCCCGGAGGCCCGATTCCGATTCCGATTCGGATTCGGATTCGGATTCGGCCGGGCGGTGAGCCCCGGGACGCGGTCTCTGGACGACTTCACGTTGTCCACAGTCCGGATCTGAAGCGGCCAGTCACCATCGGCCACGCCTAGCGTCGATCACGTCCTTCGAGGCCGCGCGACCGCACCCGCGGAACGCCGGCCCCGCCCCTGACGGATCACTGCTACGGACGGCGGCACAATGCCCTCACCTCAGCCCGGCGCGGCACTCCAGATCGGCACAGCACTCCAGATCGGCACGGCACCCCAACCCGGCGTTCCGAACCGTTATCTGCACGCGGTCGAGGCCGCGCTGGCGGCCGCCGCGGCGGGGCGCCAGGCGGTGTCCGACGCGTTCGATGTGCTGTTCATCGAGGCCACCGCGGGTGGCTGGCAGGGCCGGGCGGCGGACGACTGGTGGCGCCAGGCCGCGGACCAGCGCGCGGCCACCCTCGGCCATCTCGAGGCGTGCGTCACCGAGTGCCGCGGCCTGCTCGCCGGCCAGTCCGAGCTGGTGGGCCTCGACGATCCCCGGGCACGCCATCCCGGCCCGGCCCAGGCGGTGCCCCTGGCGCCGGCCGGGCGCCGGTAGGCAGCGCGGGCGGCGGGCCATGTCCACGTCCATGCCCATGTCAGGCGACCGCGTCGTCGTCGATCCCGAGGCGCTGCAACGAATGATCAGCAGGCTGGGTGATCTCCGTGGCTCCCTGCAGGCGCAGGCGCAGGTGCTGGCGGCGCAGGTCGCCGCCGTCCCGCTGGCAGTGGACACACCGAACCGACTGCGGGCCGTCGACACCTGGGCCGCGGAGCAGGAGGCCCGGCTGCACCGCCGCCTGGTTCTGGCGCAGGCCGCCGACCCGGCGGTCCGGGACAGTCCACGTCTGGTCTTCCTGCCCACGTCGTCGGACCGGTATGAGACCTCCGAGCAGGCGTCAGGCGCCGGCCGAGCGCTCGCGGAGGAACTGCTGCGCCCCGATCCCAATCGCCGGGGCGACCAGCGGGTCACCGCCGCTCTCACCGACCTCGGGGCACGGGTCACCGACCCGGACTTCGTGGCCGGGTTCTTCGACCGGCTTGGTCCCACCGGCCTCGCCCGCCTGTTGTACCGGCTGTTCGTGCCGGCGGGGCCGGCCGCCCAGGAACGGGTGGCGGTCATCCTCGGGCGTGGGCTCGCCACCTACAGCGGGGTGCGGGATCTGGCCGGGGCGTGGCTGCGCGGGTTCAACCGGGCGGGCCGCCCCGGCGAGGTCGAGACGTCCCTGCTGGGTCCGCTGCTGGCACACGGGCAGTTCGCGCCCGCGTTGCTCGAGCGCCTCGGGGATCTGTTCTTCGGCACGGCTGACGGCTCGCTGCACGACGCCGGCCTGCGGCCGGGCCCGCGGGGCACCGCCGCCGGGAGCCGGTGGGCCGCCGGTTCCGCGCACCGGGACTACGCCGCCGCACTTCTGCGGGCGATCGCGGCACAGCCGCGACTGGCTGCCGAGTTCGCCACCCGCCACCTCTCCCATCTCCTGTCCGCGTCCCATCTGCAGGGTGGTGGCCTGCCCGGCGCCCTGCGCCCGGACGGCGACGCCTGGTCCGCGCAGCTCGAGCCCGCGCGCGCGGCCCTGATCGCCGCGGCGGGCGGCTCGGCGGCACGCCACGACCAGCCCGCCGCGGCGCGGGAGTTCGTCGTCCGGCTCGTCGAGATGACGGCCGGGCCCGATTCCGCGCACGTGTCCGCGCACATGCGGGCGGCGTTCGGCCAGGTCCTCCACGTCTGGCGGGATGATCTCTACGCCGCGGTGACCTCTCCGCTGCCGCCCGACACCTCGGCACCGGGCGCGCCGGGCCTGGGCCTCGCGCCGGGGCAGTGGGCCACGCTGCTCCGCGAGAGCCTGCGCGGTGGCGCCAGCGCCCCGATGCTGGCGGCCGACGCGGTGACCTTCGCCGCCGGTCTCGACCTGCGGGCGTGGGAGCAGACCCGCGGCTACAACCGGCCCGACACGGGCTACTACCCGGCCAGCCCGCGTGCCCTGGCCTACCACCAGTCCAACGAGGTGGCGACGTTCTTCGGGGCCGCTCTCACGGACGTGGCGGAGGCCGAGCTTCGCGACTACGCCGCGAATGTGGCGCAGCACCAGCGGCGCACCGCGGTGCTGCTGGACGTGCTGGCGGAGACCGTGAAATCGATCGACGCCACGAGCCTGGTACGCACCCTGGCGAATCTCGCCCGTGGGCTGACCGTCGAGATCGTCGAGGACCGGGTCCGGCGGGCCACCGCGAACCAGCCCATCGGTCCCGCCCGGGCGGTCCTGGCGGAGCTGCGGGCCGGGCTGCGGCGCTTCCCTGACTGGCAGGCCCGCTACCGTGCCTCGGTCGCGGACCTGTGGCGGCGCCGCGGCAGCGATCCGCTCCGGCCGGTCCTGGTCACGACGGCCGACGGCGCGACCCGCGTCTACACCGGCGATCCCCGCGCCGACGGCTTCATCGCGGGCCCGGCGGACGACTTCCTCGGCCCCACGGACGAGCCGATCGCCGTCGAGGCCATGAGCCGCGGCCAGCGGGCGGCCTACGAGCGCTGGCTGGCCAGCCCCGCGATCGTGGCGAACAACGACCGGATCGCCTCGATACTCGGCGTGCTGCCGTCGGACGTGGTGCCCGGGTGGGCGCCGGACTGGGCCCGGCCGTGACCGCCGGCAGCCCGGGTCCGCGCGCCTGCTTCCGTGTCCGCGGCCGTACCGGTGTCCGCGGCCGTACCGGTGTCCGCGGCCGTACCGGTGTCCGTGGCCGTACCGGTGTTCGCGGCCGTGCCGGTCAACCGACCTTTCGGTCAGCCACCCGAACCGCTCAGGACATCGGCGATCTCGAACCCGACCGGGCGTTCGAGCTGCTCGTAGGTGCACTCGAGCGGATCACGGTCCGGGCGGAACCGGACGAACTGGGTGGTGTGCCGGAACCGCGGGCCCTCCATGTGGTCGTAGCGCACCTCGACGACACGCTCCGGGCGCAGCGGGACGAACGACAGGTCCCGGCCGCGGGCCCACCTGCTCTCCCCGGCGTCCCACGGAGTCCGCGTCGCCGCGCCGTCCGCGCCCTCGGTGCCGTCTGGGCCGCCGGGCCGGGCCCACGGGTGATCGTCGATCGCCGTCACCAGGGGCGCGAGCTCGCCGACCAGCTCGCGGCGGCGCGCCATCGGGAACGCCGAGGTGACCCCGACCGACAGCAGCGACGATCCGTCATAGAGCCCCAGCAGCAGGGAGCCGACCGCCGCCGGGTCGTTCTTGTACGGCCGGTAGCCGGCCACGACGCAGTCCGCCGTGCGCTCGTGCTTGACCTTGATCATGGCTCGTTTGTCTGGTTCGTAGTGCCCGGCCGGCGGTTTGGCGACCAGGCCGTCGAGCCCGGCGCCCTCGAAGCGCCGGAACCAGTCCGCGGCCACGTCCGGGTCGTCCGTCGCCGGGGTGAGGTAGACACCAGCCGGAGGGCGGCCCGGCGGGAGCTCTGTGCCGGCCGGCCCGGACCCCGGCGGGGGCGAGCTCGCCACGCCTGGGCCCGTCCGGCCCGCGAGCAGGTCCTCCAGGGCTGCGCGTCGCCGCGCGAGCGGCTCCCCGACCAGCGCCGTGTCACCGAGCGCGAGCAGGTCGAAGGCCACGAAGGACACCGGTGTCTCCCGGGCGAGCCGATCCACCCGGCTGGCCGCCGGATGAACGCGCTGGCTGAGCTCCTCGAAGTCGAGGCCGCCGGGGGCTATGACCACGATCTCGCCATCCAGCACACAGCGTTCCGGCAGAACTGCCAGCAGGATCTCGACCAGCTCGGGAAAGTACCTGGTCATGGGCCGGGTGTTGCGGGAGGTGATCTCCAGCTCCGCGCCGTCACGGAACACCAGCGCCCGGAATCCGTCCCATTTCGGCTCGTACAGCATGCCCGGTGGGATCGCGGACGCGGCCCGCGCGAGCATCGGCTTCACCGGCGGCATCACGGGAAGATCCATGTGCGGATACTCCCGCACCGCACCGGTCTGCCGCGAGCGTGTCGCGACCCGGAACGCGGCCGAGTGGTCGAGCCGCTACCGTCGCGGGTGTGAGCGCCACCTCCGACAACGACGTCGGCGCCTTCGCCCGGAAGCCACGCCGAGGGCATGATGCGACCGGTCTGTCCGCCACGTCCATCGAGTCCGACCACATCGCCGGGTCCGCGGGCCAGGCTCTCGCGCTTGTCGATCCCGGACGGGCCCGCGAGCTGCGGGCGGCGTCCATCGCCTGGCCCTCGGTCACGCTGGACCCACATCAGCTCGCCGACCTCGAGTTGATGCTGCTCGGCGTGTTCGGGCCCGCGCCAAGCTACCTCGGCCAGCTTCGGCAGCCCGACGGCCCGCCGGTGCCCAGCCTCCCCGTTGCGGTGGACGTCGCCGCCGGCCTGACCGTCGGCTCCGAGGTTGCCCTGCGTGACAGGGAAGGCGTGATGATCGCCGCGCTGCGGCTGCTGGCGGTCGAGCCCGTTGCCCCGCCGGCCGCCCCGGACCCGTCGGAAGCCGCCGCCGACGGCACGGGGCAGGCTCTCCTGGTCGGCACCGTGGAGGGCCTCGAGCTCCCCGGGCACCCCGACTATCCGGCGCTGCGGCTCACCCCACCGCAGCTGCGCGCCCAGCTCGCCGCGCGGGGCTGGACGGCGTCCGGCACCGGCGCGCCGTGGGCGGTGTGGGCCGACGGTCTGCTGCACACCGCGGACGTGGGTCGGATCCGGGCGCTGACCCGGCGGGGCAAGCACTGCGTGATCCTCGTCCCCGTCGGCGGCGCGGATCCGGCGGATGCCACCCATCACCTCCGCGTGCGCTGCCTGCTCGCCGCGCTGGACGCGATCGACGCGCCGCTGCGCCCGACCGAGGCCACGCTGACCCACGAGCCACTCGCGTCGGAGGCGGTCGCCAGGGGCGGCCGGCGGAGCCTGCCGCCGACGGGCCAGGCAGGTCCCCCCGGTCAGGGATCATCCGCCGGCCGGGCATCGCAGTCGCCCGGACCGCCGCAGCAGCGCGGCATGCTCGTCCTCGTGCCGGTCGTCCCGGCGAGTCAGCTCGCGGCTCCCCGCGAGCCGACGATGAGCGCCACCTCGCCGGGCGGCCTCACCGACGAGCTCGACGCGGGCGGACCGGCGCTGGATGCGATGGCCGAGCTCACCGCGCTGCGCGCGCACCTGGCCGAGGTGTACGGCTGCGCCGGCAGTCTGACCGGGCCCGCCATCGGCGCTCCGGGTTCCGACGAGATCGCCGCCCTGCTGGACGCCGGTGCGCCGCTGCCGGCCGAGCTGACCCCACCGGCGGTGGCGGCCGAGCTGGTCCGTGCCATGCCACCACGTTCCCGGCGGGGGCTCACGATCCTGTTCACCGGGCTGTCCGGAGCGGGCAAGTCAACGCTTGCCGGGCTGCTGGCCTGCCGGCTACTCGAACGAGGCCGGCGGGTCACCCTGCTGGACGGGGAGATCGTCCGGACACATCTGTCCCAGGGGCTGGGCTTCTCCCGCACCGACCGGGATACGAACGTGCGCCGCATCGGCTTCGTCGCGGCCGAGGTCGCGGGCGCCGGCGGGACGGCGGTGTGCGCCCCGATCGCCCCCTATGGCGCGGTTCGGCAGCAGGTGCGGGCGATGAGTACCGCCCGGGGGGCGGGATTCGTCCTCGTCCATGTGTCGACCCCACGCGAGGTGTGCGAGGGGCGGGACCGCAAGGGCCTTTACGCCAAGGCGCGGGCAGGTGTCATTCCCGCCTTCACCGGCGTGTCGGACCCCTATGAGGAACCTGTGGACGCCGAGGTCGTCGTGAACACGGCGGATCTGTCCGCGACCGAGGCCGTGGACCAGGTGGTCGCCCATCTGGTCCAGGCCGGCTGGATCGAGCAGGCACCTTGGGACGAGGAGCCTGCTCAGTAGGCACCCTCGCGGCGCAGCACCGCGAACAGGGTCCGCCACAGGATGACGAAGTCCATTGCCAACGACCAGTTCTCGACGTACCGGAGGTCGAGCCGGACCGACTCGTCCCATTCCAGGTCGCTGCGGCCGCTGATCTGCCACAGGCCGGTGAGGCCGGGCTTGACCATCAGCCGACGGTAGACGTCGTCCTCGTAGCGGGCGACCTCCGACGGCAGCGGCGGCCGCGGACCGACCAGCGACATGCTTCCGTTGACCACGTTGAACAGCTGGGGAAGCTCGTCAAGCGACCACTTCCGCAGGAACTTGCCCACCTTGGTGATCCGCGGGTCGTCGCGCATCTTGAACAGCAGGCCCTCGGCCCGCTCGTTGTGGGACTCCAGCTCCGCCTTGCGCGCCTCGGCGTCGACGTACATCGATCGGAACTTGTACATCCGGAACTCGGCACCGCCGCGGCCGACCCGCGTCTGCTTGAAGATGGCCGGGCCACGGCTGGTCAGCCGCACCGCCAGGCCCAGCCCGATCAGGAGCGGCGAGAAGATCAGGATCGCGACGGTGGCGACGAAACGGTCGAAGGCCATCTTCATCAGCCGCCGTGTCCCGCTGAGCTCGGGCTCCTCGATGTGCAGCAGCGGCAGGCCTGCGACCGGCCGGATGGAGATCCGCGGGCCCGTCACGTCGGTCAGCGCGGAGCTGACCAGGACGTCCACATCGCTTCCCTCCAGCGCCCACAGCACCCGTCGCAGCGTCTCGCCATCCATCTGGGGGCCGATCGCGACCGTGGTCGCGTGCGTCGCCTGAATGGCGGTGTGCAGGTTCTCCGAAGTGCCGACGATGGGGACACCGAGCAGGTCGAAGCCGCTGCGCTCGGGTCGGTCGTGGCTGTGCCGGCCGGGCAGCCGGTCCAGGCAGACCCCGACGACCGACCAGCCCGTGGTGGGGTCACGCTGCGCGAGCCGGACCAGGGTGGCCGCGGACTCACCCGCACCCACGACCAGCACCCGGTGCAGACAACGCCCCTGGCGCCGCATCCTGTGCAGGATGCCGCGCCCGGCGGAGCGCCCCGCGACCGACAGCAGTGTCGCGGCCGGGAAAGCGATGAGCACGTAGCTTCGGGCGATCTCCGCCTTGGTGGCGTACGAGGCGACCGCCACCAGCGCCGTGAGCCTGGCCGCGGCGTTCACGACCCGCCGGAACTCCTCGGATCCGCCGCCGAGGAACCTGCTCTCGTAGGCCCGGTTGAGCGACATCGACAGCACCCAGGCCAGCGGCAGCAGGACCGTCATCACGATGTAGGGCGTCGACGAGACGGGCTTGGTGTCGAACTCGACGATGTCACCGAAACGCACGAAGTAGGCGAGGCCCACCGAGACCACACAGGCGACCGCGTCGAAGAGCACCAGCAAGCGCACGTAGCGACGTTCCCAGCCGACCTGCGCGCGGTAGTTCTTCGGATCGGACGACTGGACCTGCGAGAACGCGAACTGCTCGGCCCCCGGGCCGGCGTGGCGCCCGCCTGCGTGGCGCCCGCCTGCGGGACGCTCCGGCCCGCCGAACCCTCGCGGCCCGACCGGCCCGTCCGGCCCGACCCGCGGAACCGGCCACGCCGGCGGGGCCGGTGCGGCCGCCCAGTCGTGGCGTGCCGAAGGCCCGGCGCGCCCCGGGCCGTCCTCGTCGTAGTAGTAGCCGCGCTCGTAACCGCGCTCGTCGTAACCAGGCTCGCCGTAGCCGCGCTCGTCCTGGTCGTAGTAGTCGCGAACCTGGGGCACCACGCCCGTCGCGCTGGCCGGCCACGGGCTGCCGGACGGCCTGGGCTCGTCAGACCGCCGCCGCCCACCCCCAGATGATCTTGTTCCCCCGGACACATCCGTCACTGCAGGACCCCCCCTGGCCTTCGGCATGTCAGTTCTGATCGACGGACCGGGCGCGCGGCGACGACCCCCCAGGTACCCCCCCGCCGGGCCAATTGTCGATCAGGACTCACCTGCCGGTGTAGCGGTTCACTCATACACGTCCGGTCCTGTAGTCGGTACGCGCGGGCGCGGCCCCCCACGCCCCGGCGGCTGCCGGGCGCGTATTCCCCACTGGCCTGTCCACTCGCGGCTTCACCGACTCCGCCCTCCAGCGATCGTGTGACCCGGGCAGCCGCGCGGACGTCGCGACAGGTCTGGCGCGCACGGTCTGGGCAACCGACACGAAACCTGCGTCCCGGCCTGGGCCGACGGCGGCCCGCGCCAGCCTCGACATGCGGCGCTCGATGGTCAGGCGGCCACGTTACCGGCACGCGCACCACAGCGGACCATCGCCCCGCCCAGCCCGAACGCCTTCTTCACGACAGCTGGCCGACAGACCCCACCGGAACACTGGTAACCAACAGTGACGACAGTCGAATTACCAGCCAGTAACGCTGTGTGAAACAGACGTCCGATCACCCGAAATACGGTGCGCTGCACCTACCCTGCGGCTCCACGCATTGACGAGTAGCAGACAGAAACTCACGGCGATGCTACTGTCAGTCATGGCCGGTCCGGGGCGCACCCGGCCGCCGACCATCGATCACCCGGGCCCCGACGGGGCCCCCGGAGATCGGTGGGCTCTGCCCGCCCAGGTCGACTCCGTCACCTGGCCGTGGGGGCAGCAACGGGGCGGTCGGCGCCTGCCGGACGGGTGGGGGCGCCCGGGCAGGTGCCGACCTCTCGTGTCACACAGGCGGTATGGGTCCGCCTGCGCAGGAATGTGACGAGGCCTTCATCCCGCTACGGAAGCGCCGCGACGACATCCGCGAGGGGCTTGCGTGCCCCGCTGTAGAACGGCGTCTCGAGTCGGGTATGACGCCGCGTCGCACTGGCACGAAGGTGGCGGATGCAGTCCACGATCCGGTGCAGCTCGTCGGCCTCGAAGGCAAGCAGCCACTCGTAGTCACCGAGACCGAATGCCGCGACCGTGTTCGCGCGAACATCCTCGTACTCGCGGCCCATCATCCCGTGCTCGGCGAGCAGGCCGCGCCGCTCGTAGTCGGGAAGCAGATACCACTCGAGCGAACGGTTGAACGGATAGACGCAGATGTAGTCGCGCGGGTCCTCCCGGCGGACATACGCCGGAATGTGGTTCCGGTTGAACTCGGCCGGCCGGTGCAGACCCACCGAGGACCAGACCGGCTCCAGGCAGCGCCCCAGAGCGGTCTGCCGAAACCGCTGGTAGGTCTCCTGCAGAAGATCCGGATTCGGCGAGGTCCACCAGATCATCACGTCGGCATCGGCCCGGTAGCCGGAGATCTCGTAGATACCGCGGGTGTACACGTCCTTGGCCAGCGCACCCTCAAGGAGCGCGGTGACCTCTGTGACGATCTCCGCACGGTCCGCGGGCAGCGGACGCCGGGCAGCGAAGACCGACCAACCGGTGTAGAGCAGTTCGTCGTTGAGCTCCCGCGCCGAGGAGGCACCACTGTGCTGCGGTGAGGTACCGCCGCGCTGGACGTCGTCGCCTGTTGACATGACACCATTGTCCACCCCAGCCGCCCGGTGGCGAGTGGTCACCGCCCACCACCGCGCGGGGTGCTCCCGGACCCCGGCAGGCGCTCAGGCTCCCGCCGGCGCTCAGGCTCCCGCCGGCTCCGACTCCGTCGCCGCCGCGCCTCCGGCGGGCAGCCCGACGGCCACCGCCGCCGCGGCGGCCTCCCCGGACCGGATGCACGCGGGGATGCCGACCCCGTCGTAGCCCGCGCCGGCGAGCGCGAGACCTGCGGGCAACGCCCGGCGAACGGCCGCGATCCGGCCCAGGTGGCCCGGCAGGTACTGCGGCAGCGCACCTCCCCAACGGCTGACCCGGCCGGCGACGGGACGTGCGATCATCCCGGTCACCTGGGCGACCTCCGCCGCGACCACCCCGATCAGCTCGGTGTCGCCGCGCCGCAGCTCGCCCTCGGCGCCGGCACGGCCGACGCTGGCCCGCACGACCGTGAGATCACTGCCAGCGGCCACGTGCGGCCATTTCGCGGACATGTAGGTCACGGCCTTGATCGACAATCCGGCTCGGGACGGCACCAGCAGCCCGCTGCCCGCGGGCGGCGTCACCCCCCGGTAGAGCAGGGTGACCAGGCCCACCGACGCGTACGGCACGCCGGCCAGCGGCGCCGCCGCGTGCGGCGCGATCGGGGAGAGCAGGTCCCGCGCCGCGCCCGCCGGCACCGCGATGATCACCGCATCGGCGGCGAACGGAGGCGGGGCCTCCCCACCGCCGATCGGTTCGCAGCGCACCTGCCAGCCATCCGAGGTCTGCCGCAGCTCGCGGGCCATCAGGCCGGTACGTACGGTCGCGCCGCTGGTGTCGGACACCCGCTGCGCGAACGCGCCGAGCCCGCCGCGCAGCGAGGCGAACACCGGCGTGTGCGCCGGTGCCGGGCCGGTCCGTGCCCGCACCCGGTGCGCGCCGAGCAGCAGCGACCGGTCCTCCGTCGCGATCGGGGTGAGCTGGGGCACGGTCGCCTGCAGCGAGAGCGCGTCGGCCCGGCCGGCGTACACCCCGCCCAGCAGCGGATCGACCAGCCGGTCGACGATCTCCCGCCCCACCCTGGCACCGACGTAGCCGCCCACCGTCGGATCGTCGGGCAGCGTCGTCCGTGGCAGCACCAGATCGGCGGCGGCCCGCAGCAGCCCCCACGGCGAGAGCACCCGCGACCGCACCAGGCCGAGGGCGTCCGTGGGGACGCCCAGCAGTGTGTTGGGCGGGATCGGTCGACGCCGGCCACCCACCCACAGCGCGGCGGCGGTCGTGGCCGGATGGACGATCGCGTGCCCGAGACCGACGTGCCGCGCCAGCCGCAGCCCCTCCGGCACGCGCATCAGGAAGGACTCCGCGCCCTCCTCCACGGCGAGCCCCTCGATCGGGGTCGTGCGCAGCTTGCCGCCGACCCGGTCACCAGCCTCGATCACGGTGACCTCGGCCTTGCCCGCCAGAGCGTTCGCGGCCGCCAGGCCCGCGATGCCCCCACCAATGATCACGACCCGCACGTGTCTCCAGCCCCTTCAGCCGTCACCGGTCCGGCCGCCTCCGACGTGTGTCCGTCGAGCGCGAAGGCGGCGGCCTCGCGCTGACGGACCCGTCGGGTGCCGCGGTCGACCTTCAGTCTTGTCGGTGGATCCGGTTCCGCGGTGCCGCGGGTCTCCTCAGCACACCGCTCGCCCTCGCGGGCGGCCCTTCCCCACGGGTGTCCGTCCCGGTACCCGCCACGGCCACGCCGCCGGGCGCGTCTGCCGGCCCGTCCGGGCGATCCCCCGGAGGGGCCATCAGAACTGGTGGACGAGGTCCACGATGTGCGCCAGCACGCCCGGGTCGCTCTCCGGCAGCACGCCGTGGCCGAGGTTGAAGATGTGGCCGGGCGCCGCGGCGCCGCGGTGGCAGACATCGCGCACCTTCTCGGCCAGCAGGTCGCCCGGCGCGAAGACCGCGGCGGGGTCGAGGTTGCCCTGCACGGACCGGCCGGGGCCGATGCGCTTGACGGCCTCGTCCAGCGGGACCCGCCAGTCGACCCCGACGACGTCCGCGCCGACCTCGCCCATCGCGCCGAGCAGCTGCCCGGTGTTGACGCCGAAGTGGATCCGCGGGATGCCGTCGTCGGCGAAGGCCGCCAGCACCCGGGAGCTGTGCGGGGCCACGTAGCGCCGGTAGTCGTCCTCGCTGAGCGCGCCGGCCCACGAGTCGAACAGCTGGACGGCGTCCGCGCCGGCGTCGACCTGCACCCGCAGGAACGCCGCGGTGATGTCGGCCAGCCGGCCGAGCAGGTCGTGCCACAGTTCGGGCTCGGAGTACATCAGGGCCTTGGTCTTGATGTGGCTGCGGCTCGGCCCTCCCTCGATGAGGTAGCTGGCCAGGGTGAACGGGGCGCCCGCGAAACCGATCAGCGGTGTCGTGCCGAGCTCGCGGATCAGCGAGCCCACGGCCGTCTGCACGTAGGGCACGTCGTCCGGTTCGAGCGGACGCAGGATGTCCAGGTCGGCCCGGGCGCGGATCGGGTGGGCCACCACGGGGCCCACCCCGGCGACGATGTCGACGTCCACGCCGACCGCGGCGAGTGGCAGCACGATGTCGGAGAAGAAGATGGCCGCGTCGGGGCGGAACCGACGGATCGGCTGCAGCGTGATCTCGGTGACCAGGTCCGGGTTCCGGCAGGAGTCGAGCATCGCCGTGTTGGCGCGCAGCGCACGGTATTCGGGCAGCACCCGACCGGCCTGCCGCATGAACCAGACCGGGACCCGGTCCGGGCGGTCCCCGGCCGCGGCGCGCAGAAACGGCGATGTCGCGACGATGTCGCGACGTCGGGGCAGAGCCCCCTCACGGGGCGGCGCGACGGCGGTGTTTCCGAGGGACATAGCCCGATCGTTGCACGACGGGCGAGCAGATGCCGGGTTGGGCGCACGACTGTGTGCGATATCTTCTACTGACAGTAGAAGCCAATCGGGTGAACGGTAGCCGGGCGGCTAGGGCACCACTGGGCGCCGAGCCCGTCACCGACCCCGCCGAGACCACAGCGGGCCGCGGTCTGACCGCGGCGACCGTCGAGGAGATTCCCGATGACCGACCCTTCCGCTCGGGACGGTTTCTGGCCGGTGGGCGCCACGCGCGTCGTCTCGCTGGCGGAGGCCATATCCTTCCTGCTGCTGCTGGTGGCGACCGCGATCAAGTACGGCGCGGACGAGCCGATCGGGGTCCGGATCCTCGGGCCGACGCACGGCACCCTGTTCATCGCGTACTGCCTGTTGGTGCTGTACGTGTCGGTGCTGCGACAGTGGAAGATCGGGCGCACCCTGCTCGCCCTCGGTGCGTCCGTGGTGCCCGTCGCGCCCATCTTCGTGGAACGCCACTGGCTGCGTCCGCTCGACGCCTCCACCGCGGCCGGACCGGGTCCGTCCGGCGCAACCGCCTGAATCACCCGCACTCTCGCGGATGGGGCTTCGGCCCCGCACCGCGCACAGCCGCCCGCACGCGACACGCCGGTGGGAATGCGCGGAGAACCGCACCACCCGTGGCACCGTCAGTCCAGTCGGAATGTGCGACAACGGTCCGCGATGCCCACACGGTCCGTGATGTCCCGCGTCGCCCACTTCCGGCCGGCCAACGGCGTGCCCGGGGAGTGACGCGAGTGGACCAGGTCCTGGTGAGCCCGGACGATCACATCCGCGACTGCGCGGACTGCGGGCGTGACCGGCGCTTCGAGAGCAGCACCGGCAGGAGCCCGGCGTGAGTCTGCACAGCACGGAGCCGGGCACCACCGAGCCCGCGGACTCGTTCCGCCCCCCGCTGCGTCCCGCCCGAACCGGCCAGACCCGCACGGACGGTTCCAAGCGTCACTCTCCGACGTCCGACCAGCGTGATCACGGTGCAGCACCTAACGTTGCGGCCATGGGGGGAACACGGCTGCAGCTCACCGCGCCCGCCCTCTTCGTCGCAGCCACCGACGCGCTGCGAAGCTCGCTGGACGAGCTCCGGCCCGACGTCACCATTCGGGAGATCCCCGCGCCGACTCGCATCGCGCCGTTCGCGTTCGCGCTCGCCGGTGGTCTCACCAACGATGACGAGGCGGCGTCCGGGCGATTCGTGCTGTTGTTCGACCCTGATGGCCAGGATGCCTGGGAAGGGCTGGCCCGAGTCGTCTGCTACGCGAGGGCCTCGGTCGACCCGGAGGTGGCCGACGATCCGCTGCTGCCGGGTGTCGCCTGGTCCTGGCTGCGGGAGTCGCTCCAGTCGCACGGTGCCGAGACCCACGCCCTCGGCGGGACGGTGACAACCACGTCGTCGCGTCGTTTCGGGGTGCTGGCCACCGATGGCGACAACTTCGACGTGGAGCTGCGCTGCTCGTGGTCACCCACCTGGGCCGGCACGGACGCGGCCGAGCCCGGTCAGGCTGGCCCGGCCGGGGGGCCGAACCGGCGGGCGGGTTGGACCATGCGGACGTCGCGGCGCACCTGCACTCGTTCGCCGATCTGCTGGCCGCGATGGCAGGCCTTCCACCACGCCTCTCCGGGGTCGTTCCGCTACCTGCGCGCCGGGCCTGAGCCGCCGGGCACCTCCGTGCAGGAACACAGCGCACCCGCTATGTCAACAGAACGCATCCAGGATGACTACCTCAACGCCAAAGTCGAACACTAAGCGTATAATTAGTCGGAATGCTCGGCCGACTGGGCTGCCAGCCCGCTCATTCACACGTACCATCGCCGATCGTGACGTCGACGGTTCCCGACTCAACGCACCTGGTCAGTGAGGGTGCGGCAGCCGAGGCTGCCGCCGAGCCGTCTGCACCCGTCCCGATCCCCCTGCTGGAGCCGGCCGACGGCGTCCCGCCCGTCCTCGACGATCCGCGGGATCTCGCGCGCGCGACGGAGCGCCTGGCCGCCGGTACCGGCCCGATCGCCTTCGACGCCGAGCGCGCCTCGGGCTACCGCTACAGCCAGCGCGCCTATCTCGTTCAGATCCGCCGCCAGGGCGCCGGCACCATCCTCATCGACCCGGTGGCCCTGCCCGACCTCACCAGCCTGCAGGAGGTGGTGGGCCCGACCGAGTGGGTGCTGCACGCGGCCAGCCAGGACCTGCCCTGCCTCGCCGAGCTGGGCCTGCACCCGACCAGCCTGTTCGACACCGAGCTCGCCGGGCGGCTGCTGGGCTACGAGCGGGTCGGGCTCGGCGCCATGGTCGAGCGGGTGCTCGGCTTCGCGCTGGAGAAGGGGCACTCCGCGGCGGACTGGTCCACCCGGCCGCTGCCCGAGCCGTGGCTGCGCTATGCCGCGCTGGACGTGGAGTTGCTCGTGGAGCTCCGCGACCGGCTGGAGGCGGAGCTCGTCGAACGCGACAAGATCGACTTTGCCCGGCAGGAGTTCGCGGCGATCGCCGCCGCTCCCCCGCGGGAACCACGCGCCGAGCCGTGGCGTCGCACCAGCGGGATCCACCGCGCGCGCACCCGGCGCCAGCTCGCGGCGGTCCGCGCGATGTGGCAGGCCCGCGACAAGGTCGCCCGGACCCGTGACCTCGCGCCGGGGCGGGTGCTGCCCGACGGCGCGATCATGGACGCCGTTCTCAAGGCGCCCGCGGACATCGCCGCGCTGACCCGGCTGCCGGTCTTCTCCGGGCCGAAGATCCGTCGCTCGGCACAGACCTGGATGGAGGCGCTGCGGTCGGCGGCGGAGCTACCGGAAAGCCAGCTGCCGAGCACGGCCGGTCCGGGCGGAGACGGGCTTCCGCCCCAGAACCGCTGGGCCGAACGTGATCCGGTGGCCGCCGCCCGGCTGGCCCGGGTGCGGGCCGCCCTGAACACCATCGCCACCGCGCAGGGCATGCCGGTGGAGAACCTGCTGGAGCCGGCACTCGCCCGCCGCGTCACCTGGACGCCGCCGGCGTCGCGCGACACCGCGTCGGTGACGGCCGCGCTGGTCGCGGGCGGGGCACGTTCCTGGCAGGTGGAGCTCACGGCGACCGCCGTGGCGACCGCGCTGGTCGACCCTCCGGCGACGGGCACCGCGCCGTCGGCGCCGAAGGCCGAGCCGGCCGAGCCAGCCGCGAACGGCACGACAGCGGACAGCACGGCCCCGGGCGCCTCTGCTGCCACGGGCGGGGCGGCGGAAGGCCGAGCAGGGGGACGTCCCGAGACCGACGCCGGCGGCGCTCCTCGCCGGGCCACCCCGCGGCGGGCGACGCGCCCTCGCCGCTCACCGACCCAGCCCGCGGCGAGCGACGAGCCCTCCGCTTCCTGACCTCCACCGCCCGGCCACCCAACGCCCGGCCACCCGCCCGGGATCCCGTACCGCCGCACCGCGCCAGCAATTCACCGCAAGAGGCACAAAAGTGACGCAGAGCCACCTGACGTTCGACAAAAAGTAAGGATTTTGGTCGTTCTCACAGCCAAAATCCTCAACTCTTGCCCGCCAGCAACGCCAACACGAGGCTCGCGATTCTGCGCCAGGCTCTCCCGCGACCAGAATCCTTCATCCTTGCTCGGCAGCAGCGGCAATCCCGGCGGCCGCCCGAAGCAGCGACACCACGACACCGAGGCCGATCACACCCGCCATCTCGACCGCCATCCCGTCCGCAGCCGGAAAGCGCCCCCGAGATCCGGTTGGCAGGCACCCACATCACGCACCGTGACCAGGCGCGGAGAAGGAACTACTGAGACGTACCACCAGGGCCCGGCGGCGACTCAGCGTTCACCGAGGGCGCCGGATTTTACATCGAAAATACGAATACCGATCCGCCCTCGATCGTGACACCTCTTACCTACCCACGGGTAACTCCTGTCGTAGGCTGGTGCCCGTCGCGGCCGGCACACACCTTCAGGCATCCGGCCCGACACCGGTGGCGGCGGGTCGGACACGCGCCGTCGACGGACAAGGGCGTCGAGGAGGCCGGTGTGTTCGTAAGCGCGCGGGGTTCGGTGCGTGATGTGGTGTTCGTCGACGGCGTGCGGACGCCGTTCGGCAAGGCGAAGGGCGTCTACAGCGAGACCCGGGCGGACGACCTGGTGGTCAAGGTCATCCGGGAGCTCATCCGCCGCAATCCCGGCCTGCCGCCGGAGCGGGTCGACGAGGTGGCGATCGCGGCCACCACCCAGATCGGCGACCAGGGCCTGACGATCGGGCGGACCGCCGGCATTCTCGCCGGCCTGCCGAAATCCGTCCCGGGCTATGCGATCGACCGGATGTGCGCGGGTGCGGTGACGGCGGTGACCACGACCGCGTCCGCCATCGCGGTCGGTGCCTACGACGTCGCGATCGCCGGCGGCGTCGAGCACATGGGGCGCCATCCCATGGGTGAGGGGGTCGACCCCAACCCCCGGTTCGTCTCCGAGAAGCTCGTCGACCCGTCCGCGCTGGTCATGGGGATGACGGCGGAGAACGTGCACGACCGCTACCCGGGCATCACCCGGGCGCGGGCCGACGCCTACGCCGTCGCCTCGCAGGAGAAGGTGGCCAAGGCCTACGCGAACAACCAGATCCAGCCCGACCTCGTCCCGGTCGCCGCGCGGCACGTCGAGAACGGGTGGGAGCTGGTCACCGCGGACGAGCCGCCGCGCCCCGGCACCACGCTGCAGGGCCTCGCCGGGCTCAAGACGCCGTTCCGGCCGCACGGCCGGGTCACCGCGGGCAACGCCGCCGGCATCAACGACGGCGCGACCGGATGCCTGCTGGCGGCGGCCGACGTCGCCGCCGAGCTGGGCCTGAGCCGCAAGATGACCATGGTCGGCTTCGGCTTCGCGGGTGTCTCCCCCGAGGTGATGGGCATCGGCCCGATCCCGTCCACGGAGAAGGCGCTCGCCCGCACCGGCCTGACCATCGACGACATCGGGCTGTTCGAGCTGAACGAGGCGTTCGCCGTGCAGGTGCTCGCGTTCCTCGACCACTTCGGCATCGACGACGACGACCCGCGCGTCAACCCGTACGGCGGCGCGATCGCGCTGGGGCATCCGCTCGCCTCCAGCGGCGTGCGCCTGATGACCCAGCTCGCCCGACAGTTCGAGGAGCACCCCGAGGTCCGCTACGGCCTGACCGCGATGTGCGTGGGCATCGGCATGGGCGCGACGACGATCTGGGAGAACCCGCACCACCAGGCCGCCTGACCGGTGACTCACACCCCGCACCCCGCACCCCGAACCCCGCACCCCGAACCCCGACCCCCGCACCTCGAACCCCGAAATCTTCGCCCGAATGGGAGACGGAGCATGAGCAGCGCCGCGGTGACTCTTGAGCATCCGGACGAGGTCGTCACGCACGCCCATGTCCGGTACGCGCGGCTTCCCGGCGTGGACGGACCCGTCGCGCTCATCACCCTCGACAACGGGCTGGACCACACCCGCCCGAGCACCTTCGGCCCGGCGGGACTGCGTTCCCTGATCGCCGCGGTCGACGAGATCGAGGCGCACGACCCGCCGGTCGCAGCGGTGGCGGTGACCGGCAAGCCGTTCATCTTCTGCGTCGGGGCCGACCTGTCGTACCGGTCGTCGCTGACCGACCCGGCGGAGGTACGGCCCAAGCTCACCGCGCTCGGCGAGCTCGGCCACACCGCCCTGCGGCGGGTCGGCGAAGGACGTCTCGGCGACCGCAAGGTGCCGACCTTCGCCCTCGTCAACGGCGCCGCGCTCGGCGGCGGCCTCGAGCTGGCCCTGCACTGTGACTACCGGGCGCTGTCCACCGACATCGCCGCGCTCGCGCTGCCCGAGGTGTTCCTCGGCCTGGTGCCGGCCTGGGGCGGCACCCAGCTCCTGCCGAACCTCGTCGGCGCGGACAACGCCGTCACCGTGATGATCGACAACGCGCTGAGCCAGAACCGGACGCTGCGCGCCGCGCAGGCCTTCAAGCTCGGCATCGGGGACATCCTGCTCGAGCCGGCCGACTTCCTGGAGGAGGCGCTGCGCTGGGTGGGCCGCGTCCTGCGCGGCGAGGTGGATCCCACCGCGGGCCGCCCGACCGTCGAGCGTGGCCCGGCCTGGACGGCGGCGGTGGAACGTGGCCGCACCCTGGCCGACGCCCGGCTGCACGGAGCGGCACCGGCCGCCTACCGGGCGCTCGAGCTGCTGGCGCTGGCAGAGACCGCGGACCGTGACACCGGGTACGCGGCGGAGGACGCGGCGCTCGCCGACCTCGGGGCCAGCGAGGAGCTGGTCGCCGGCCTCTACGCGTTCGACCTGGTGAACAAGCGGGCCAAGCGGCCCGTGGGCGGGCCGGACCGCTCGTTGGCGCGGCCGGTGACGAAGGTCGGTGTGGTGGGTGCCGGCCTGATGGCCAGCCAGCTCGCCGCGCTGTTCGCCCAGCGCCTGGAGGTACCGGTGGTACTCACCGACCTCGACCAGGCCCGCCTGGACGCCGGTGTCGCCCGGGTCCACCAGGAGTTCGACAACCTGCTGCAGCGCAAGCGGATCTCCGCGGACCGGGCCAACCGGCTCAAGGCCAACGTCACCGGCTCGCTCACCAAGGACGCCTTCGCGGACGCCGATCTCATCATCGAGGCCGTCTTCGAGGACATGGCGATCAAGAAGTCGGTGCTCGCCGAGCTGGAGACCTACGTCAAGCCGGAGACGTTGCTGCTCACCAACACCTCGGCGCTGTCGGTGACCGAGATGGCGGCCGAGCTGACCCATCCCGAGCGGGTCGCCGGGCTGCACTTCTTCAACCCGGTGGCGGTGCTGCCGCTGGTCGAGGTCGTCCGCACGCCGCGCAGCGACGACGCGACGATCGCGACCACCCTCGACGTCGCCAAGAAGCTGAAGAAGAACGCCGTGCTGGTGGCGGACGCGCCCGCCTTCGTGGTGAACCGGCTGCTCACCCGCTTCATGGGCGAGGTGCTCGCCGCCACGGAGTCCGGCACCGCGATCGACACGGCCGACACCGCCCTGGACCCGCTCGGCCTGCCGATGTCGCCGCTCGTCCTGCTGTCGCTGGTCGGGCCGCCGGTCGCCCTGCACGTGGCCGAGACGCTGCACACGGCGATACCGGACCGGTTCCGCTCACCGGCGGGCCTGGCCCGGCTGGTCGCCGCGGGGCTCGGCGGCTTCTACACGACGGACCCGCAGGGCCGGCAGATCGTCGACCCGAAGGCCGCCGCAATCGTCCACGAAAGCACCGGTTCCGACGCCGGTGGGGCGATGAGCCCGGAGCAGGTCCGGGACGCGGCGCTGTCCGCGCTCGCGCAGGAGATCCGACTGCTGCTGGACGAGAAGGTCGTCGCCGAGCCGGCGGACGTCGACCTGTGCATGATCCTCGGCGCCGGCTGGCCGTTCCACCTCGGCGGCATCACGCCCTACCTGGACCGCACCGGCATCAGCGAGCGGGTGACCGGCCGGCGGTTCAGCCCGCCCGGAACCGCCACCATCTCCTGACCCGTCCCGCCCCGGGCCCGGCCAGCCTCGGACTCGTCCCGTCTCGGACCCGTCCCGTCTCGGACCCGTCTCCGGCCACCGAGGAACCGCCTGCGCGGGGGCGGGCACCGGCGGTGCTCCTCGGTGGCTTCTGGTGGCCCTCAGCGGCCGCCAGGTGCCGTCCCGGAGACGGCCGCGGCTCCCGGGCTCCCCGGCCCGGTTCCGCCCGTCTGCCGCGCGCTGAGGCGGGCGGAGCCGGGCTCGACCGCCTCGGCGAGATCCGTGCTGATGCCGGCACCGGCGTGGGCGTCGGTGTGGCGGCCCGCCGTCGACGTGCCGCGGGGCCGCAGCGCGACCCCGACGAGTGCCCAGATGACGTCCGCGATCGTGGCCAGCAGCCGGGCGACGACCGCGATGAGGGTGGCCGGGCCGCTGGCCAGCGCCGGGGCCAGTGCCAGCACCAGGACCGCCTCGCGCACCCCGGCCCCGCCGGCAGCACCAGCACCAGGAAACCGGCGGTCCAGGCCAGTGCGTACGCGCCGATGCACAGCGCCACCAGCCGGGCCCCGCCGACGGCCGGGTCGAGGTCGCGCACCAGCAGCCAGGTCCCGACTCCGTACCAGACGAAGCCTGCGATCAGCCAGCCGGCACCGGCCAGGATGGGCCGTGCGGTGAGCGGCTCGGCCAGCGGTGGACGGCGCAGCAGACGGAACGCGAGGTCGAGCAGCCTCGAAAGCACGGGCGGGTGCAGAACCACCGCGAACAGCGGCACCACCGCCAGCGCCCACCAGTAGTCCGCGAGCGCCGAGCGGGAGACGACCGGGAGGGTCGCCGCCGCGGTCACTCCCCCGCACGGCACCGCCAGGGCCAGCACCACCAGGCTCGCCGACGCCGACTTCGGCCGGGAGACCCCGTAGTCGCGGGAGAGCTCCATCTGCGCGAGGACGGGCCACACACTGCCCGGGATGTACTTACCGATCTGACCGACGCAGAAGATGCGAATGGTCGCGCGCAGCGGCAACGACGCGCCGAGCCCACCGAGCACCGACCGCCAGGACAGCACCGTCGCGCCGACCGCGAGCACCGTCGCGAAGGCGGACCCGGCCAGGCCGGCCGCCGTCAGCTGGCCGACCGAGTCGCGGACGTCGTTCCACTGCCCCACCAGCGCGACGACCAGCAGCACCGCCGCGAGCAGCAGAGCGCCCCGCACCGCCCACCAACGGGCGCCCCGGCGGCGAGGCTGCGCGGCCTGCTTCTTCCCTCGCGGGCCCGCCCCGTCGACATGACTCACCTGGTCAGACTATGGGGTCGGCGCACCGCCGTCGTGGCCGCCCATCACGGTGGCAGAAGACGTCAGCCGGGTCAGAAAGGCCAGCCGTGCCGCGAGCGAGGCGCCGGCCGGGCCGCAGGCGCGGCAACCGGGCCACGTGAGCAAGACGTGGCCCGGTTGCCGCAGTGCGCTATGCCTGCCGCAGTGCGCTATGCCTGCCGCAGTGCGCTATGCCTGCCGCAGTGCGCTATGCCTGCCGCAGTGCGTTATGCCTGCCGGATGGCGATCAGGCCTGGCCGGCGGCGGGCGTCTGGTTGGACTCGTCCGCGCCGGACGCGCCGACCTCGGCGTCCACCAGCGCGTTCTGGCGCCGGGCGACGGCCTCGATCACCTTGCGGGCGAGGTCCTGCGGGGCCAGACCGACCTCGGCGAGGACCTCGTCACGCTTGCCGTGGTCGAGGAAGCGCTGGGCTACACCGAACTCCCGCAGCGGGACGTCGACGTCGGCGTCACGCAGCAGCTGCGCGACGGACGCGCCGACGCCGCCGACTCGGCCGTTGTCCTCGACGGTGACGACGAGGTCGTGCTCACGGGCCAGGTCGACCAGCGCCGGGTCCAGCGGCTTGACCCACCGCGGGTCGACGACGGTGATGCCGATGCCCTGGCTCGCGACACGGGCGGCGACGTCGAGGCAGGTCGTGGCCATCGCCCCGACGGAGACCAGCAGGACCTCCCGGTGGCGCGCCACCGCCGGCGCCCGGTACAGGACGTCCACCCCGCCGACCTGGTCGATCGCCGGGGTCTCCGGAGCGATCTTGCCCTTGGGGTAGCGGACGACCGTCGGCCCGTCGACGTTGGAGATCGCCTCGTCGAGCTCGGCGCGCAGGGTGGCCTCGTCACGCGGCGCGGCGATCGCCAGGCCGGGCACGACCTGCAGGAAGGACATGTCCCACATGCCGTTGTGCGACGCGCCGTCCTCACCGGTGATGCCGGCCCGGTCGAGCACGAAGGTCACCGGCTGGCGGTGCATCGCCACGTCCATCAGGACCTGGTCGAAGGCCCGGTTCAGGAAGGTCGCGTAGATGCAGACGACCGGCTTGAGGCCGCCCATCGCCAGGCCCGCCGCGGAGGTGACCGCGTGCTGCTCGGCGATGCCGACGTCGAAGACCCGGTCCGGGAACGCCTTCGCGAACGCCTTCAGGCCGACCGGCTGGAGCATGGCGGCCGTCATCGTGACGACATCCGGGCGCTCCGCACCGATACGGACGATCTCGTCGGAGAAGACCGACGTCCAGGTGGTGCCCTTGGCCGCCCCGACCGGCTTGCCGGTGGCCGGGTCGATGACGCCGACCGCGTGGAAGTTGTCGGCCTCGTCCTGCTCGGCCGCCGGGTAGCCGAAGCCCTTGCGGGTGATCGCGTGGACGATCACGGGGCCGCCGAAGTCCTTGGCCCGGCGCAGCGCCGACTCCATCGCGACCACGTCGTGGCCGTCGATCGGGCCGACGTACTTGAGGCCGAGGTCCTCGAACATGCCCTGCGGGGTCACGACGTCCTTGATGCCCCGCTTGATGCCGTGCAGGGCGTCGAACAGCGGCGCCCCGACCAGCGGGGTACGGCCCAGCACCTGCTTGACGACGTCGAGGACCTGCTCGTACTCGGGCGCCAGGCGCAGCGAGGCCAGGTGGTCGGCCAGCCCGCCGATGGTCGGCGAGTAGGACCGGCCGTTGTCGTTGACGACGATGACGACCTGCCGGTCGGAGGCGGCGATGTTGTTCAGCGCCTCCCAGCACATGCCGCCGGTCAGCGCGCCGTCACCGACGACCGCGACGACGGCCCGGTTCTCCCCCCGCAGTGCGTAGGCGCGCGACAGCCCGTCCGCGTAGGACAGGGCGGTGGAGGCGTGCGAGTTCTCGATGATGTCGTGCTCGGACTCCGCCTGGCACGGGTAGCCCGACAGCCCGCCGCGCTGGCGAAGGCGGTCGAAAGCATCCCGACGACCGGTGAGAATCTTGTGGACATATGACTGATGTCCGGTGTCCCACAGGACTCGGTCAAATGGTGAGTCAAAAACCCTGTGAATTGCGAGAGTCAGTTCGACAGCGCCCAGATTCGGCCCGAGGTGGCCGCCAGTACGGGCAACCGCATGGATGAGGAAATCACGGATCTCGGCCGCGAGCGCCGCCAGTTCCTCGTGGTCGAGGCGCTTGACGTCCTGCGGGCTGTCGATCGTCGACAGAAGCGACACGGCGTGCTCTCCCTCCCCCGAAAGGGGATCGGTCCGGGTCCGGCAAAGTCTACGCAGCAGGCCGTGGGCTCCGCAGACGGGCTCCCGACATGTGAGCTGCCCGAAGAGCGTCAGGTATTCTGCCCGGTCGCGGTAGAATCCGCCTCCCGCTGTCGGGAATGTGCGACGGGTAACCGCGGAAGAGACAGCATGAACCAGGCGTGACGCGTTGGCGGCGGTGACAGACCGATCGCCTCGGCCCAGCACGGCGGCGGCGGAACGAGCCGCCCGGCGGGGTTCTTTCTCGGGCTCATGGGTTCTTCGGTCAGTCTTCCATACCCGCGTCATCTTTTCGTGACATTCTCGTGACATCACGACGGCCGTTACGAGTACCCCTGATCGTGACTTCCGCGACTACCCAGTGTCAGCAACCGCCGCCGGAGACGGTCGCTCCGGCCGGTCCGCGCGGCCCCGATGCGGGCCGGGTGGACCGGCCGATCGGCTCCTGCCGTCACCTGCCCGGCATCGCGACCTCCGACGGAGTCCGCCCGAGACGCCCGAGAGGCACGGCCGAAGATCACAGGCAGGTCGGTCGATGACCGCGGGCAGGACGGTCGAAGACCACGGACCGGGCCTCCGAAGGCCATGAGCGGTACCGCCGAAGCCGACAGGGGCACCATCGGTGACACCCTCGGGCACCGTCGGGAAGACCGCCGCGGCGGGCAATCAGGACTGACGGCCGGAGGACTGAGGACCTCGGAGCCGAAAGCCGCCCGGGCCACCGGCCATCGGGCGCCGCCAGAAAGCCGCGTTCCGGAAATTCCGTCACAAACGGCTGTAGTTGGTTCCGGTTACGCCGGCTCCAACGTCGCCACGCACTCCACATGTGAGGTCATGGGAAAAAGGTCGAAAGCCCTCAGCGCGGTAAGCCGGTAGCCCTCCTCCGCGGCAGCCGCGACATCTCGCGCGAGTGCCGCGGGGTCGCACGCCACGTACACCACCCGGCGCGGCCGATGCGCGAGGAGCGCCGCCATGACCTCACGGCCGGCGCCGGTACGCGGCGGGTCGAGCACGGCGACGTCGACACCGCCGCCCTGCCGGTCGGACCCGCCGATCAGACCGCGCACGGTCGCGGGCGTCACCCGCAGCGAACGCAGCGACACCCAGGGCAGATCCGCGAGGCTCCGGGCCGCGGAACGCACCGCGGCCTCGTCGGACTCCATCGCGATGACCCGACCGGTCGGCCCGACCGCCTCTGCGAGGAACGCCGCGAACAGCCCGGCACCGCTGTAGAGGTCGAGGGCCGTCTCACCGGGCGCCGCCGCGGCCGCCGCCCGCACGGCGTCGACCAGCGTCGCGGCCGCCGCCGGGTGGACCTGCCAGAAGACTCCCGGCTCAAGACGGAACGAACGCCCCTCGACCGTCTCGACCACCTCGACGGCTTCCGCCACACCGGCAGGTCCCGCCACCTCGACGGGTTCCTCCGCCGCGCCGGCCTCGGGCGCGACAGGCTCCAGGCCGTCCTCGGGACGCAGCCGTACCAGCTGCCAGCTGCCGGAACCGGTGGAGAAGGCCACCGCGTCGGACGTCGTCCCAGACGCGGTCAGCTTCGTCGCGACGAGGTCGACGGCCTGCCCGGTCCGTTCCGGCGCGGCCGGGCCCTGGAGGAACACGGGGTCGGCGATCACCTGGGCGAGCGACGGGTGCGCGATTCGGCAGTCCGGGGTCGCGACCACCTGGTGGGAGCGGTGCGCGCGCAGCCCCACCCCGCCGTCGGGAGTACGCGCGAAACGCATCCTGGTCCGCCAGCCGAGACCGTCGTCCGCCTTCGCCGGCAGTGGCTCGACCCGCACGGCGCGTTCCAGGCCCGCGATGCGGCGCAGCGAATCCTCGACCACCGTGGCCTTGAGGCGACGTTGCGCGTCCAGTGTCGCGTGCTGCCAGTCGCACCCCCCGCACTGGCCGGGGCGGGCGTGCGGGCAGGGCGGCTCGACCCGGTCCGGGGAGGCGACCAGGATCTCCGTCGCGTCCGCCCGCCAGTAGCGGTCGTGGGAGACGTCGGTGATCCGCGCCAGGACCCGCTCGCCCGGCAGAGCGTGCCGGACGAACACGACCCGCCCGTCAGCCCGCGCGACGCACAGGCCGTGGTGCGCCACCGGTCCGATCTCCAGCTCGACCAGCTCGTCCGGGGGCGCCGGAAGCTGTGGGGGTGTCTGGGCCCGCGGGCGTGCCTGGCGGCGCGGCGGCGTCTGGTCTCGCGACGGCGTCTGGTCTCGCGACGCTGCCTGGTCTCGCGGCGGCGCCTGCCCCCGCGACGGCGTCTGGTCTCGCGGGGCCGCCCGGTCGGCCCGTACCGGCGCGGCGCCCTGGTCCGTCCGACGGCGGTTCGGGCCGCCACGGCGCGGCGGACGCCCGGTCACGTCCCGCTCCCGTTGCCTGGCCGCACCTGCTCCGAAGGCAGCACCCGACCGCGCCGGACCGCACCGGCCCCGGCGTGGTCACGCCTCGTCTGAGCATGTGAGCTGGACTCAAGCTGCCAGGGAACGCTGGTCATCATGACGCCGGGCTGGAACAACAGCCGGGCCTTGAGGCGCAGCGCGCTCTGGTTGTGCAGCAGGTGCTCCCACCAGCGTCCGACGACGTACTCCGGGACGAACACGGCGACGACGTCCCGTGGGCTCTCCCGGCGGATGCGCGCCACGTACTCCAGGACCGGCCTGGTGACCTCACGGTAAGGCGACGCGAGAACGACAAGGTCGATCTTGATGTCGCGTTCCTCCCAGGCCTGCCGCAACCGTTCCGTCTCGGCCGGGTCCACAGCGACGGTCGTCGCGACCAGCGTGTGGGGGCGGGTGGCCTTCGCGTAGGCCAGCGCCCGCAGGGTCGGCGCGTGCATCTTGCTCACCAGTACGACGCCGTGCACACGGGACGGCAGCGTCGGCGGGCCCGGCTCGGGGGTCAGCTCGCTGGCGACCCGGTCGTAGTGCCGCTGGATGCCCTGCATGCAGAGATAGATCACCGGGATGGCGATGCAGACGATCCAGGCACCGCGGGTGAACTTCGTGAGGAGCACCAGGATGAGCACGGCACCGGTCATGCAGGCGCCCAGGAAGCTCACGACCTGGTAGCGCCGGACCCGGCCACGCATGCGGGCCTCCAGCGGCACCCGCCCGGTCAGCTGGTCGTCCAGCTTCTCCCCGCTGTCACCGGAGCCGGCCGAAGCACCGGCCGCGGCACCAGCCCCGGTCGCGGTCGCGGTCGCGTCCGCGTCCGCCGAGCCACGCAGCAGACGTGCCCAGTGCCGGACCATTCCGGTCTGGCTCAGGGTGAAGGAGATGAACACGCCCAGGATGTACAGCTGGATCAGCGCGGTGACCTGCGCGTCGAACACGACGATGAGCAGGATCGCGAACCCGGCCAGCAGGATGATCCCGTTGGAGTAGGCGAGCCTGTCGCCTCTGGTGTGCAGCTGGCGCGGCAGGTATCCGTCCCGGGCGAGGATCGAGCCGAGGACCGGGAAGCCGTTGAACGCCGTGTTCGCCGCCAGGATGAGGATCAGCGTGGTGACCGCCGCGACGTAGACGAAACCCGGCGAGCCGTCGCCGAACACGGCGGCCGCGATCTGGGCGATGACCGTCCGCTGCTCCTCGCCGTTGCTGCCGATGAGGTCGGCGGGGTTCTCGGCGACGTGCACGTCCGAGATGAGCGCGAGCGCCGTCACGCCCGCGAACATCGTCACGGCGATGGCGCCCATCAGGAACAGGGTCGTCGCGGCGTTGCGGCTCTTGGGCCGCCGGAAGGCCGGCACACCGTTGCTGATCGCCTCGACCCCGGTCAGCGCCGTGCAGCCCGAGGCGAACGCGCGCAGGATGAGGAAGATCAGGAACAGGCCCGTGAAGCTCTGTTCCGGATGGATGTGGTACTCGGCGCTCTCGGCACGCGGAGCGTCACCGAGGGCGGTCTTGACCAGCCCGGTGACGATCATGACCAGCACGCCGACGATGAAGGCGTAGGACGGAACCGCGAAGGCCGTGCCGGACTCCCGCACGCCGCGCAGGTTGACCAGCGTCAGCAGCACGACCAGGAGTGAGGCCAGCAGCACCTTGTGCTCGGCGAGCCCGGTCGCGGCGGATGTCAGGTTCGCGACACCGGCCGACACCGACACGGCGACGGTCAGGACGTAGTCGACGAGCAGTGCGCTGCCGACCATCAGACCGGCCCGCGGCCCCAGGTTGACCGACGCCACCTCGTAGTCGCCGCCGCCGCTGGGGTAGGCGTGCACGTTCTGCCGGTAGGAGGCCACCACCGTCAACATGAGGATCACGACCGCGGCCGCGATCCACGGTGTGTAGTGCAGCAGCGTGATCCCGCCGAGCGCGAGGACGAGAAGGATCTCCTCCGACGCGTACGAGACGGAGGAGAGCGCGTCGCTGGCGAAGACGGGAAGCGCGACCCGCTTCGGCAGCAAGGTTTCCCCGAGCCGATCACTACCGATGGGACGACCGACGAATCCGCGCTTCAGTCGGTCTGTGAGCGCCACGCGGCGATGCTACCGACCGTCGTCACAGCGCCTTCAACGGTGTGACGTGGGGCACTACGCGGAACACGCATTCCTCCGTCCGCGGGCCGTCGCGAGGCCAGGCGCCCGGAACGGCCACGGCCTGGGCATCGACCGGACAACCCCGACCGGACTACGCTCACTTCCCGTGCACGTCGTGATCCTCGGTTGCGGCCGGGTCGGCTCGTCCCTCGCCGGTGCTGTCGAGCGGCTCGGCCATTCGGTGGCCGTCATCGACCAGAACCCGGCTGCCTTCAACCGGCTGTCCCCCGGCTTCGGCGGCCGGCGGGTGACCGGCGTCGGCTTCGACCGGGACACCCTGATCGAAGCCGGCATCGCGGAGGCGGCCGCGTTCGCCGCCGTGTCCAGCGGCGACAACTCGAACATCATCTCCGCCCGGGTCGCCCGGGAGATGTTCGGCGTCGAACGTGTCGTCGCCCGGATCTATGATCCCCGGCGCGCCGAGGTGTACGAGCGGCTGGGGATCCCCACCGTCGCCACGGTCCGCTGGACCAGGGACCAGATCCTCGGTCGCCTCGTTCCGGACGCCGTCGCCCCCGAGTGGACGGACACGTCCGGGTCGGTGATGGTCACCGCGGTCACCCCGGCCCGGGGCTGGGTGGGGAAGCGGCTGGCCGACCTGGAGGCGCGGGCCGAGGTGCGGGTCGTCTGCGTGACCCGGTTCGGTGACGGCCTGCTCCCCGACGCGCGCACCGTGGTCCAGGACGGGGACGTCCTGCACATCGCGGTGGTGAAGGCGCGGGCGGTCGAGGCCGACGCCATCATCCACGCCGGCCCCGGGCACGACTGAGCGACAAGGGACGGGAGACTGCGCGATGACGCTGGAAGCGGACGGGCAGACCATCACGAAGGCACGCGGCGCGCGCCGGATCGCGATCGCCGGCGCAGGCAAGGTCGGTCGCTCGATCGCCGCTGAGCTGTTGGAGAACGGCACCGAGGTACTGATCATCGAGCGGGATCCCGTCAAGATCCGCCGGGACGCGCTGCCGGCGGCACAGTGGCTGCTCGCCGACGCCTGTGAGCTGTCCTCGCTCGACGGCGCCGGTCTGGACGACTGCGCCGTGATGGTCGCCGCCACCGGCGACGACAAGGTCAACCTGGTGGTGTCGCTGCTCGCGAAGACCGAGTTCGGCGTTCCACGCGTCGTGGCGCGGGTCAACCATCCCAAGAACGAGTGGCTGTTCACCGACTCGTGGGGGGTGGATGTCGCCGTCTCCGCCCCCCGCATGCTCACCGCGCTGGTGGAGGAGGCGGTGAGTGTCGGTGACCTGGTGCGACTGATGAAGTTCCGCCAGGGCGACGCGTCGCTGGTCGAGCTCACCCTGACCGCGACAGCCCCGGTCGTCGGCCGGCGCGTCGGCGACGTCGACCTTCCGCCCGACTCGGCGCTGGTCGTCATCCTGCGCGACGGGCACGCCATCGTTCCGTCCGCGGACTGCGCACTGGAGCCGGGTGACGAGGTGCTGGCCGTCGCGACTACCAGTGAGGCCGAGGAGAGCCTCGCCGAGCTGCTCGGCGCGGTTCCGGCCGGGGAACGCACCCGGGACGCCGCCGGCCTGCTCTGAACTCGCCTGTGTTCTGGCCGGCGGTCTGAGCCCGGGCTGGCTCTGAACTCGCCGGCCAGGTCTCGCGGTGGGCTGCCTGGCGGTTCAGTCCGGTCGAGAGGCGGTGGCCGGCTCGTCCGCCACGGGAACCCCGTCCCCCGCAGGGATCTCGTTCGCCGGCACGAGCCGCCGCACGATCGCGAAGGTCGCCAGCACGGCGACTCCGAACAGCGGCAGCCCCAGCGCGATGTTCGCCGCCGCGAGCCACCCCGTCTCGCCGGCGAGGTACAGCAGGCCCTGTACGACGAACCGCACCCCGAACACGGCGATCCAGACCAGGGTGGCCCACACCGCCGCTCGGCGGACGGCCGGATTCTCCCGCCAGTCCGCGTAACGCTTGTCGAACCCGGCCATCACATACCCGCCGATGGGCCGGCCCACCAGCACGGAGACACCCCCGGCGACGGAGCAGACGGCGTTCTTGAAGATCGAGGGGAGGAAGAACCCCTCCGCGTGCCCTGTCCGGGAGGCGATGAAGGCGGCGAACCCGACCGCGAAGAGCCCGGAGAACGCCTGCTGAAGCGGCTCGTGCCGAACCAGGCGCAGGACGACCAGCCCCACGGCGGCCGCGATGGCGACGATGATCCCCGCGGTCAGCCCGCTCTCGGCGTTGACCGTCACGAAGGCAACCGTCGGAATCGCGCTGTCGATGATCCCGCGCGGCCCACCGATGGCGTCGGCGAGGCTCAGAACCGGCTCCGCGCCGTCGGCAGCGTCGTCCCTGTCGCCGCCCCTGGCCCTGTCGCCGCCCCTGGCCCGGCTCCGGTCCCCCGCACGGGCGACCCGGGCGATCGGACCGCCCGTCAGCTCCGTGGAGCCCGCGAGCGGGCCCCTCGCCGCCACACCGAGGTCAGCCTGCTCCGGCTCCGGGCGCGGCTGAGAGGGATCCGACGGGAGAGCTGGTGGCATAGGTGAAGACGTCCTGTCCTCCGGGCGCCGCTCAGGCGCTGGTCGACGAGACCGGCAGCAACTCGTATCGCGGATTGAAGATCGTGGTCCGCTCGTCGCGGACGACCACTCGACCGGATGCCTTGACCGACCGGCCGGCCTCGATGCCCGCGATATGTTTGCGGCCGAGAAACACGAGGGTCACGGTTCCGGATCCATCATAGAGGTCGACCTCCAGACTTGGCCCCCGGAACGCGCCCGAACGGTGACCGAGCGTATCGACCCGGCGACGCAGGCCTCCTCCCGATCCCGGCAGGCCAGCACCGGCTCCGCTCCCGCGGCAACCGAGGCCCGCCGCAGATCCTCATCCTCCAACTCCTGATTGTCCGCTGTCAGCCGGTGGAACCGCCGTCCCAACCAGCCGCGCCCTTCGCCCACGGCTCCTCCGATCATCGACCGTTCCCGTAGCCGGGCGACGGAATCCGAACCTCGGGACGTCACCGGGCCAACGGGTGAGGAAGGTCCCACCCGGTGGCCATGCGTCAGCGCCCTGAACCGGGATTATGCGGTGGACGGACCCCCGCCACCACTGATCCCGCCCAGGATGGGACAACTCGCGGAGCGCCACCGGTGGATGGCCGAGCGTTCCAGCGCCGTTACCGGACTGTTCCGCGCTCGGCCACACCGCTGAGCCCTTTCCACCGTCGACTCGGACCCGCGGCCTGTCAGACCGCGGACCGTGAGCGGGAAGAGGCTCGCTGATCAGCGCACCTCGGATCAGCGTGTCTCGCTGATCCGCACGCCGGGGCCCGGCATCTCGGGCCGGGCAGTCGCGCCCTGCTTCGTCTCCTGGGGCTCGCCGTCGGATTCCGCGACCTCCTTCGGCAACCGCAGCGGCAGCGGGTCACGGACCGGCATGGCCTCGTCGCCCCGTACCACCACAGTTCGCCGGAGAGTCTCGTCCAGCAGGGGACCCGCACTGAGATCCTGCCCGGCGGGGCCGGTCACCACCGCACGGAGGAACCAGCGGGGACCGTCGATACCGATCATGCGCCCGGGGATGGTCTCACCGGGCCGGTTCGTAGGCAGGCGCATCCGCAGCTCCGGACCGAAGGGGCCCTCCCCCTCCGCGCCACCGACCGCCTGCAGCGTCTCCAGGATCTCCGCGCGGACCTCGTCCCACAGGGGCGTCGTCTTGGGGGCGGCGAACACCGCCACCTCCATCGCGCTGCGCCCGTCCGTGATGATGATCGTCACCGGCCGGCCGGTCGCCTCCTCCACCTGGAACTGCATCTGCACGCCGCGCAGCGTCGGTATCCGCAACGCGCCGAGATCCAGGCGGTGGACGTCGTCCTGCGGCGCGTCAGCGGCGTCGAAGGGCCCGACCCGATCGACGTCCTGGCTGGTGCCGCGGGCCGCATCCGCATCCGCCGAGGCCTCGACCGAAGCCTTACGACCGCGACCGAACACCATGGTCCTCCCTTCGCGGTCCACCGTCGGAGGAGTGGCCGAACCCGCCGGTCGACCCGAAGCCGCCCGTGCCGCGCACGGATTCGGGCAGGTAGGCGACCTCCCGGAAGACCGCGTGCTCCACTCGTTGGATCACCAGCTGGGCCACCCGATCACCCCTACGCAGAGTGATCGACTCACTCCGATCGGTGTTTATGAGATTCACCTTGATTTCTCCACGGTAACCGGCGTCGACAGTACCGGGGGCGTTGACCACAGTGAGTCCATGACGCGCGGCAAGTCCGCTACGGGGATGCACGAAGGCCGCATAACCCGCAGGCAGCGCGATCGACAGCCCCGTCCCGACGATGGCCCGCTCTCCCGGCGCCAGCGTGACGTCCTGCGTGGTCGCCAGGTCGGCACCGGCATCGGACGGCTGGGCGTAGGTGGGGAGCGGCAGGCCCGGATCCAGCCTGTGCACCAGCACCTCCAGGGACGCTGGCGACGAGGGAGGCGGCTCGCCGGTCGGCCACTCACCCGAGCGTGGGGCGGTCGGCGGCATTGGGGTGGTCGCGGTCATCATTCTCCTGGATTGTTCTCACCCGGGTGGGCTGTCCGCGACACTAACGACTCGCCGTCTGGCAGCAGTCGGCGCCTGGCCGGTGGCCCGGGGCCACGACACTTCAGACACCACAGCGAGGCGTGCGCGAGTGGCACGAGCGGGGGTCGGGAGCCGGCCGAGCGGGGTATTCGCGCCCTGGCGGGTAGTGCTCGGGCAGCACTCGGAACACGCAGTGCCTGGAACACGCAGTGCTCGGAACACGCAGTGCTTGAACTACCAGGACGGACAGGCAACGCGCCCCGGAGACCGCGTCCCGGGGCGGACTGACGAGAGGTGTGGGGTGGCCGGACCGGCGTCGAAGATGGGATGGAAGGTCGTTGGCGGGGCGGCGACCGCACTCGCCGGCACCGCGGCGAGCCGAGGGGTCAGCGTCGCGTACCGCAGGGTGCGCAAAGCCGACCCGCCGAAGAACCCGGCCGACCCGGAGACCGCCTGGTCCGAGGCGATCGTCTGGGCGGCGGTGTCCGGGCTCGCTGTGGGGCTTGGCCGGCTGGCCGCCGAGCGGACGGCGGCACGTGGCTGGGTCCGGGCGACGGGCTCGTTGCCACCCGGCATGCGCCCGGCGTCGACAAGCCCGAAGACGGACGTCTGACCCGGGGCGGCACTCGTCCCGAAGCGGTACTCGTCGGGGCACCCGGCCTACCCTGCGCGGGCTCGGTGCCTCGATGTGGTCTGGTGCCCCGAATGTGGCCTGGTGGTACGCCTCAGTACCGCTGATACCGAGCAGGACCTGAGGATCGTGGGCGTTGCGACGACCACGATCCTCAGCGCTTCGGATTGTGCCCCGGCGACGTGCAGCGCCCCCGGCGAGATCCGGTACCGCGGCCGCGGCGTCAGTCGATGCGGCGCAGCTCCTTGCGGAAGCGCCGCCCGTTCTCGACGTAGGACTCGGCCGCCATCCGGATCATCTCCTGGGAGGCGGCGCCCTCCCGGATCTTCGCCGGGACGCCGAGCGCCATGGCCCCCTCCGGGACCTCGACCCGGTTGCCGACCACCGCGCCCGCACCGACCAGCGCACCCTTGCGGACCCGTGCGTCGTGCAGAACGATCGAGCCCGAGCCGACCAGCGAGCCGTCCTCGATCACACAGCCCTCGAGATGCACGATGTGCCCGATCACGCAGTCGTCGCCGACGGTCGTGGGGTGCAGGGCGGTCGTGTGGATGACCGTGCCGTCCTGGATGGACGTCCGTGCCCCGACGATGATCCGGCCATGGTCGCCACGCATCACGACACCCGGCCACACGGTCGACTCCGGCCCGATCGAGACATTCCCGATGATCGTGGCGTCGGGGTGGACGTAGGCGGACGGGTCGATGGAGGGGACGAGATCCCCCAAAGCGTAGATGGCCACGCTTCCATCCTGCCCGATGGCCCCGGCACCCGCCCCCGGCCCGCGACCACTGCCACTCAGGAAACGCCACCGCCCAGGAAACATCGCCGCCCAGCGACACGACCGCCCAGGAGACCGCCGGCCTGCTGGCGTCAGCCGGCCGGCGGTCGCGCCGCCATCAGCTGGTCGGTACCAGGACGACGTCGACGGTCAGCTCACCGTCGGTCGCGTCCAGGGTGAGCTCCCAGATGCCGCCGGCGCTGCGCAGGTCCGCGGCCGCCTGCTCGACCAGTGCGACGGTCTGCGCTGGGCCGCCGACCCGGGCGGTCGCGACCTCGGCCTTCATCGAAACCTTCGCCTCGGACTTGGCCCGGCGCACCGCGGACAGCGCCGCACCGACGGCGTCCAGCAGCTCGGGACGGCCGTCAGCGGCCGCCGCGCGGATCCGCTCCGCCTCGGGCCACCGGGCCCGGTGCACCGAACCCTCCTGCCACCAGGACCACACCTCTTCGGTGACGAACGGCAGGAAGGGCGCGAACAGTGTGAGCAGCGTCGCCAGCGCGAGCGAAAGCGTGGCCTGCGCGGAGGCGGCGCCGGCCGGCCCGTGCGCGCCGTAGGCCCGGCCCTTCACCAGCTCGACGTAGTCGTCACAGAAACGCCAGAAGAACGTCTCGGTGACCTCGAGGGCCCGGGTGTAGTCGTAGCCGTCGAAGGACTCGGTCGCCGTCGCGACGACCTTCGCCAGCTCGGCGAGCAGCGCCCGGTCCAGCGCCTCGGTGATCGCCTCCACGCCGGGAGTGCCGCCGGCGGCCACACCCGCGCCGCTCATCTCCCGCGGGGCGGGCAGCTCGCCCGAACCAGCCGCGCCATCGGCCTCCCCGGCCTCGGCCAGCCCCAGGACGAACCGGCTCGCGTTGAGAATCTTGATGGCGAGGCGTCGGCCGGTCTTCATCTGGCCCACGTCGAAGGCCGTGTCCGTGCCGGGCCGACCCGACGCCGCCCAGTACCGGACGGCATCCGAACCGTGCTGTTCCAGCAGGCCCATCGGGGTGACGACGTTGCCCTTGGACTTCGACATCTTCTTGCGGTCCGGGTCGAGGATCCAGCCTGAGATCGCGGCGTCCGACCACGGCAGCGCGCCGAACTCGGCGTGGCTGCGCAGCACGGTCGAGAACAGCCAGGTTCGGATGATCTCGTGTGCCTGCGGCCGCAGGTTCATCGGGAACACCTGGTTGAACAGGGCGTCGTCGCTCTCCCAGCCGCTGGCGATGAGCGGGGTCAGCGACGACGTGGCCCAGGTGTCCATGACGTCGGGGTCGGCCATGAAGCCACCCGGCACCCCACGCTGCTCGGCGGTGTACCCGGGCGGGACGTCGCTGGACGGGTCCACCGGCAGCGCGGACTCGGCCGCCACGATCGGCTCGTCGTAGCGCGGGTCGCCCGCCTCGTCCAACGGGTACCAGACCGGGAAGGGCACACCGAAGAAACGCTGCCGGCTGATCAGCCAGTCACCGTTGAGCCCGTCGACCCAGTTCTCGTACCGCACCCGCATGTAGTCCGGGTGCCAGCGCAGCTCGCCGCCGCGCGCCCGCAGCTGCTCACGCAGCTGATCGTCCCGGCCGCCGTTGCGGATGTACCACTGGCGGGTGGAGACGATCTCCAGCGGCCGGTCGCCCTTCTCGTAGAACTTGACCGGGTGGCTGATCGCCCGCGGCTCACCGAGCAGGGCACCGGACTCCCGCAGCGCCTCGACGATGGCCACCCGGCCCGAGGCGATCGTCTTGCCGGCGACCTGGGCGTAGTACTCGCGGCCCGCAGGCGAGGTGATCGCATCCGGTGCCTCGGCGATGAGCCGCCCGTCGCGGCCGATCACCGCGCGCGCGGGCAGCCGCAGCTCCCGCCACCAGGTGACGTCGGTCAGGTCACCGAAAGTACAGATCATGGCGATACCGGAGCCCTTCTCCGGATCCGCCAGCCGGTGTGCCACCACCGGCACCTCGACGTCGAACAGCGGCGTGCGGACCGTCTGCCCGAACAGCGGCTGGTAGCGCTCGTCCTCGGGATGGGCAACCAGCGCCACGCAGGCCGGCAGCAGCTCCGGACGGGTCGTCTCGATCACCACCGGCTCACCGCCGGGCCGTGGGAACGCGATGGTGTGGTACGCGCCGGGACGCTCTCTGTCCTCCAGCTCCGCCTGCGCGACCGCGGTGCGGAAGGTGACGTCCCACAGCGTCGGGGCCTCGGCCAGGTAGGCCTCGCCGCGGGCCAGGTTGCGCAGGAACGCGCGCTGCGCGACGGCCCGCGACCGGGCGTCGATCGTCGCGTAGGTGTACGACCAGTCCACCGACACGCCGAGCCGGCGCCAGAGCTCCTCGAAGCCCTTCTCGTCCTCGATCGTGAGCTTCTCGCACAGCTCGACGAAGTTGCGCCGCGAGATCGGGACCTGGTCCTTGCCGGGCTTGGCCGGCGGGGCGAAGTCGGGGTCGTACGGCAGCGACGGGTCGCAGCGCACGCCGTAGTAGTTCTGCACCCGCCGCTCGGTCGGCAGGCCGTTGTCGTCGAACCCCATCGGGTAGAAGACCTCACGGCCGCGCATCCGCTGGAAGCGCGCGATCAGGTCGGTGTGGGTGTACGAGAACACGTGGCCGACGTGCAGGGAGCCGCTTACGGTCGGTGGCGGGGTGTCCACCGAGTAGACGCGCTCCCGGGGAACCGATCGATCGAACGAATAGGTTCCGCGCTCCTGCCACTCCTGCGCCCAGCGCGCTTCGAGCCCATCCAGGGTCGGCTTCGCGGGGACCGCACGGGTCGGCCGTTCTGTACTGTCCGTTGCCACCACGCGCCCAATCCTACGGGGCGCACGATCGCCCTCCCGACGGCGGCGGCGGCACGGTGGGCGGCGGACACGGGCGGACCCCGCGGCGGGCCGACGCCTTGACAGGATGGGGCCCGTGGACTCATCCCCCGACATCACCACACCGCCGGCCGCGGCCGAGCTGCTCGGCCTAGGCCTGGACGTCGCCCGTGAGGCCGGCGCGCTGCTGCTGGCCGGCCGAGAAGGAACTGTCGAGGCCGAGGCGACGAAGTCCTCCCCGACCGACATCGTGACCGCGCTGGACCGGGCGTCCGAGGCCCTCGTCGCCCGCCGGCTGCGCGAGGCGCGCCCGCAGGACGGGCTGCTCGGTGAGGAAGGCTCGGACACGCCCGGCACGAGCGGCGTCCGCTGGATCGTGGACCCCCTCGACGGGACGGTGAACTTCCTCTATCGGCTGCCCAACTGGGCGGTGTCGATCGCCGCCGAGGTCGCGGGCGAGGTGGTGGCGGGCGTGGTGCACGCCCCGGCGCTCGGGCTCACCTACACCGCCGTCCGCGGTGGCGGAGCCCTGCGCTGGACCACCGCCGCCGCCACCGCTCGCACCAGCGCGGGTTCGGGCCTGGGCGCGGGCACGGCGGGCACGCCCGGGGAGGCCGATCCCGAGAAGCTCACCGGCTCCCCGGTGACGGACCTGCGCGGCGCGCTGGTCGCGACCGGTTTCGGCTACACCGAACAGCGCCGCACCGCGCAGGTCGCGGTGCTGACCCGGGTGGTGCCCAGGGTGCGCGACATCCGCCGGATGGGCGCGGCAGCGCTGGACCTCTGCGCCGCCGCGGCCGGCACCGTCGACGCCTACTACGAACGTGGCCTGCATCCCTGGGACCACGCCGCGGGGGCGCTGGTCGCGTCCGAGGCGGGCCTGCGGGTCGGTGGGCTCGACGGGCGCGCGCCGGGCGAGGACCTGGTCGTCGCCGCTCCCCCGCCGCTGTTCGACGCCCTCACCGCCCTGCTCGCCGAGCACCCCCGCGCCGACAGCGACTAGGCCGACAGCGACTGGGGCGACAGCGACTGGGGCGACAGCGGCTGGGGCCCTACAGCGACTGGGAGAGTCGCTGTCGGCACGGATCACGTCGCCCCGGATCAACCGGTTGCCGCGGGGTCACCGGCGAGCAGCTCGTCGAGCTCGCGCAGGGCCTCGCGGAGCCGATCGGCGAACGCGTGCATCCCGGCGGCGGCCGGCCGCGGCGTGCTCAGGTAGATGTTCAGCGTGTCGGGCAGCAGCACATAGGCAACGCCGATGCAGTGGCCGCTGGTCGAGCCGAAACCGAAGTACCGGATGCTCTCCGACGGCGCGGAGCTGGTGCTCAGGTAGTCGTCCCGCGTCACCAGCCAGCCGGGCGTCTCGTACAGCGGCGACGGCTCGGGCACGCCCAGCTCGGCACCGGCCCGGCGCTGGATGAACGCCAGCTCCCACAGATGCTGCTCGGGCGCCTCGCCGCGCTGGCACTCGCCGGCGCGGCGCACATGCGCGGCCGCCGCGTCGCGCAGCGCGGCGCGGCGGGCGTCCGCGTCGGCCGCCGGGTCGTTCATCGTCGTGACGAAGGTCAGGACCTCCGGCGTGACAACGCGCATCGCCTCGGTGCGTCCGTACCGCCACTGCCTGGTCGCGATCGACTCGTAGGTCGCTCCGGCGAACCCCTTCGCCCGGTGGTGGGCGAGCTGGTAGGCCATCTGCACGAACGCGTCCGGGGAGATCCGCAAAGCCTTGGCCCGACTCGCGCCGTGGTCGGGGAACGACAGCGTCACCGAGTCGGTGCCGGCGCCGAACGCGGCGAACGACTCCGCCGCCGCCCGGATGTCCGCGCGCAGCGCGTCGTCGAGCACGAACTCGACCGGACGCACCGCCGGCTGCCCCTGCGGGCGGGCCCCGGAGCGGGCCGACAGCTCGGCGGCGGGCGCGGCGAGCAGCTCGTCGACGAAACTCAGGATGGTGGTGCCGTCGAGCCCGCAGTGCTCGACGTTGATGCCGGCCTGGCCGTCGGGGAAAACGATCAGCGACACGGCCTTGTCATACCAGCGGCCGGCGGCGCTGCCATGAAGCAGCTGATCGCAGGCGGCGAGCTCATCGGACGGGGCCACGGCCTCGAGGCACACGCAGAACAGCGCCGTCTCGACCTCGTCGAGCGCGGCCTGGTTCGCCGGGTCGAGCGCGAGCAGCGCGGCGCGGCTTTCCGCCCAGTCGGCCCGGGCCTTGGTCGTCAGATGGCCGACGGCGGTCTCGTCCGGCGCCGGCGCCGGGGCGGCCGCCCGCACCGCGGCGAGGCCGGCGGTCAGCTCGTCGAGCGTGTGCGGCGACCCGTCCGGGCCGAGGACGTCGAGCCGGAACATGCGGCCGCCGTGGAAGACCAGGATGTGGCGGGCGTCGGACGGCCCCGGCCACTCGGCGCTGTAGGGCACCCGGACGGTGTCCTGCACCAGGCCGGGGATGCGGGTGGTGGAGAAGAGGTACCGGTTCTGCACCATCGACTGCGGCTGGCCGCGGCGCAGCAACGGCGGGATCCGCTCCGCGTCCAGGCGCACCTTGTAGTCCAGCGCGGCCGCGATCAGGCCGGCGGCACGTCCCAGCTGCGGCCCCGCGGCGGTGGAGGGGGTCGAGCCGTCGCCGTCGCCGGCGACCTCGGTGGCGGCCCCGGTCTCGGCCTCGGCGGCAGTGCGGAACAGGAAGATGAAGTTGGCGTTGAGTGCGATCCGGTCGCGGCGACCGAGGTAGCGGGCCGGCCAGAACTCGTCCAGCCAGCTGTGCACGCCGTCGCTCACGTCGTAGCGGGCGAGCTCGGCGTGCAGCCGGGGGCCCGGGCCGTCCGGCGCGCGGAAGCGTGCCACCTCGGCCTCGGTCGCGGCGAGCTGCTCAGGGGACAGCAGCGGGGCGCACCACTGGAGAAACCGCGCGCAGCTGTCCTCCAGGGTGGGCAGCGGAACGCGCGGCAGGTCGTCCTCATGGTCGAAGGTGCCAGCGGCAGCGGCGGCGGCCGCTGTGGCGGCGCTGTTCGCGGCCGGTCCCTGGCTCGTCTGGACGGTCATGCGCAGCGTCATCCTCATCTCGGTTGCATGGTGTCTCTGGTTGCGTGGTGTCTCTGGTTGCGTGGTGGCTCTGGTCGTGCGGTGGCTCGCTTGCGCGGTGTCCGGTCGCGGTTCTGGTCGCGCCAGGCAGGTCAGGCTGTTGCGAAACAATCAGATACCGGGAGTAATCCCCGAAACGCTCTCACAGCGTGGCCACGCCCGGGTCCGGTTCGGGTGGACGTGAGACGAACAGGCGGGCGTACAGCCAGCCATCAGCCTCCAGGCCAGCCGGGTCCACCCCGACCCCGGCGAGCGTCGCCAGCACCTGCTCCTGCTCCCGCGGGGAGACGAACCGTCGCTGCTCGAACAGCCGGCCCACCGCCTCCGTCTGGTACCCGTACCCGGCGAGGAGCTCGGCGATCGGGTCGAACGGGAACATCCGCAGCGCGAAATGCGCCATCCACGGCAACGGGCGCCGGCCGCCGTCACGGACAGCCGCGACGATCCGGGCGAGCGTGCGATCGGTGACATAGCCGAGGCAGCCGGTGGAGACGACCAGATCGACGTCGGCGAGCAGGGCACGCTCAGGCTCGGTCAGGTCCCGGGTCTCCAGGTCGGCGTGCACGGCACCGTCGAGAAAGCCTGCCTCGTACGCGTAGGCGAGCGCCGGCTGGGACGTGTCGAGGCCGATCACCTCGACGTCGTGCAGCCCGCCGCGGTCGCGGGCCAGCGCCCGGTCGCGGGCGACCAGCTCCGCCCGGGACCGCCCGACGTCGGTTCCGTCGTACCGGTCGTACAGCTCGTCCATGGAGACGTCGAGCTTCAGCAGCGCCGCGTTGATCCCGTAGGAGCAGCCGACGTCGAGCACCCGCAGGGGCCGGCCGGGGCGAGTCTCCCGGCACTCGTCGGCGACCTTCGAGAAGTACGGCTTGGCAAGCTGCGGAATGTGATAATCCAGCACCCGCAGCGTACGGAAATAGGCCCGCGGATCCGGCTGCGTGTAGATGTGTTCGAGCGAGACCTTTCCAGTCGCGTCGAATTCCATGGCTGGCGCTCCTCTCCTTCCGCTCAGCGGATCCATCCGCTCGGCGAAAGCTGGATGATCCGCCGGGTACCTGGCCGAGATGCGAGGTGAATGCGCGGACCGACCGCGCGGAGAACTCAGTCGAGCAGTCCGTCCACCCGCACGGCGCGGCGTGCCGCCGCCAGGTGCTCCGGCAGGACCCGGCCGAACAGCTGCCGCGTGCGCGACACGCTGCCCACCACCCCGGGTCGCTCGCTGTAGGCGAAGATCGCGCTGTGCCGCTGGGTGGCGCCGCCGACCCGGCTCACCCGGTGCAGCGAGTAGCGCCCGAGGAAGAGCTGGAGATCACCGGGCCGCAGGTCCAGCCGGTGGACGAAACGCTCCCCTTCGGTTCCGCCGGCGAGAACGGCGGACACGTCGTCGAAGTTCTCCGCCTCGGCGGATCGGATTCCCGGGCAGTACTCGAACACACCACCGGCGTCCGCGCCCTGGGTGAGCAGGCTGACGGTGAACTCGTTCGTGTCGAAGTGCCAGGGGTGTTCCTGACCAGGCACGACGACGTTCAGGCACAGGCCCGAAAGCGGGTCGGCGAGCTCGTGCACGGCCGGTAGCCCGAAGCAGGCCGCGACGAACGACTGGAACGCGGTGCTGACGTAGAGCCGGTGGATGACGTGGTCGGAGGGGATCCGGTCGCGAGCCACGAAGGCGTTGCCGCGCAGCATTCCGACCCGGCCGGGATGCCCCGGCGGCAGCTCCGCGTCGGCGTCGATGTTGTACACGTTGACGGTCTCGGCGTCGTAGTGCGCCGACGGCGCGAGCGTCGCGCACTCGTCGCGCAGCCGGGCGTGCAGGCTGGGTCGGACGAAATCCGGCAGCACGCAGCACCCGGTATCCGCGAGCTGCCGGCGGACGTCCCCGACAAGCTCACCCGCGGCCCCGTCGGGCCACGAGCACACCGGATAGCGATCCGTGTCGATCACGTCCTCGATTGCCGAAGGCGAAGTCGCTTTCACGTTCGCGGCCGCGGTACCGCCCATTGGAAATCCTTCCGTCCGCCGATCACCCTGGCACGGCGGCCTGGCCACCGGCGAATCCAGCGACGACCGGAAAGGCCGCCGTGAATTCGGGGAATGCGCACAGTGTTCCCCGCAAGCCGCACGAAACGGCGCGCGGTGTGACCTGCAACACGGCTACCAGCTGCGGATGCGCTCCGGCGGGCCGTGCGTCCAGCATCGTCGCGAGCCGTTTTCAATACCCATAGCCGACGCTCTGACCTGCACGGATGCGCCTACGTGTCATTCTTGGCCGCGCAGGGGAGGCCGCCACCGAAATTCCGTCGACTGATTTGGCCACCTCGACCGTTCCGACAACCGAAGCCCGCCGGCCACTCAGGCGGGCGAGCGCCACCAGGACGGCGCCGAAGACAAGACCCGGTCAGGGGGCCGGTTGGCAGCCCGCAGGAGCTGGCTGGCAGCCGGCCAGATCCAGCCCGTCGGCGGATCGCATCCAGCGACACGGTGGAGAATGCAGCCAAGATCGATAACGGGGCGAACCGGGTTGGCCGGCGAACCGGCGGCAGCTCAAAGCCACCGCTCGAAGAGTGGAGGCCTTTGGTCGTTCCGGCGACCAAAGGCTCAGGTCTTGCCCGGCGGCAAACGCCAGCCTCGACCACGACTCGAAGCCGCCACTCGAAGAGTCGAGGATCGTCGTCGTTCCAGCGACCGAAATCCTCAGATCTTCGGACTCGTCCCGTCGGGATCAGGGGGCCCGCCGCGTTGGTGAAACGCGAGCCTCACCACCGCGGCCCGCCGTCGCGACCGGACGGCCGTGGCCCGGCAGGCCACGGCCGTCCGGCGCAGGGCCGTCAGACCAGCGCTGCCGCGGCCAGGGCGGCGAAGAGCAGCGTGAGGTACGAGATCGACATGTGGAACAGGCGCATCGGCCGGATGTCCTCACCGCGGTGGGCGCGGGCGACCATCCGGTGTGCCTCCGCGACGAACCAGGCCCCGAGCAACGCGGCCGGCACCGTGTACACCAGCCCGATGTCGGCGACCGGGCCGACGGCGAGCGAGACCGCGACCATCACGTACGAGTAGAGCAGGATGCGGCGGGTGACGACCTCCGTTGTGGCCACCACCGGGAGCATCGGCACCCCGGCCGCGGCGTAGTCGTCCTTGTAGCGGATGGCCAGCGCCCAGAAGTGCGGCGGTGTCCAGAAGAAGATGACCGCGAAGAGCAGCACCGCGGCCCAGCCGACGGTTCCGGTCACCGCGGACCAGCCGATCAGTACCGGAAAGCACCCGGCCGCGCCGCCGATCACGATGTTCGACGGCGAGCGCCGCTTGAGGCCCAGCGTGTAGACGAAGACGTAGAACGCGATCGCGCCCACGGACAGTGCGGCGGAGATCCAGTTGACCAGCAGGCCGAACATCAGGGTGGAGACGATGCCCAGCACGATGCCGAACCTGAGCGCCTGCGCCGGCTCGACCGTCTCGCGGACCAGCGGACGGCGCTTGGTGCGGCCCATGAGCTGGTCGATGTCACGGTCGACGTAGCAGTTGATGGTGTTGGCACTGCCCGCCGACAGGGTGCCGGCGACGAGCGTCACCACGATCAGCCACCAGGACGGCATGCCGCGCTCGGCGAGGAGCATGACCGGAACGGTGGAGACCAGGAGAAGCTCGACGACCCGCAGCTTCATCAGCGCGATGTACGAGCGGGTCCGGCCGGCGGCCCGGGCCCAACGGCTTCGGGGGCCGGCGAGATCAAGGTCGGAGGGCCCCGCCGGGACGGGTGACACCGCGCCGACAGCGCCCATGGCGCCGGCAGCGGGCAGACCGGCCACGGCGGGCGTCGGGACGACGGCAGAGGTCACAGCGGAGCTCGTCGGCTGGACCGCGCCCGGCACGGAGCCGCGCAGCGCGGATCCCGCCGTGGCCGAACGGCCACCGCTCGACGTCACCGGACGGCGGCGCAGGCCCTGCCGGTGGCGAACAACGGCCTCGGGAGACAGAACGACCTCGCGATCGGCGCGGTCATCCAGCGAACCGCGCGGGACGGTGCCCGGAGTAGGGCGTGGGGTGGGTTCTACGACGTGTCGGAGTCTAGCCGCCGCGAGGCGGGGAGTGCGCGTGGGCTGCGTCCCGACAGTGCTCCGAACCCGCCTGTGGGCGACGTCCGTCGGGGGCTTCGGGCTGGCGGTGCGTCCGGACTGTCAGACCCGCCACGCTGCGCGACGATATGCGCGTGACGTCGGTCGCCGGCCGGCCCGGGTAGCGAGTCCAGTGTTCTTCGGCACGTTCCCTCCCTGCCGGCAGGGCACGGACACTGGGGTGAGGATCACGCGACAGGGTAGGGCGGAGGACAGGGACATCCGGCACGGTCGCCGTAAGCAGTAAGGAAGGCGGCACGAAGGCAGTGACGAACTCGGCCAGGGGCACCGTACGTCCGTCGCCTCACAGTGTCCGCGCGTGTCACGGCGGCGGGAGGCCGTCCGCCGAGATGCGATCATTGTGGGGCAGGACTCCCGTCCCGCGTGCACCCGACGACCCGGCACCTCGGCTCCGCAGCACCTCAGGCTCCCGCAGCACCCGGAGCTCCCGCAAGCATCTCGGCATGCCCAGCAATCTCGGCTCCCCCAGCACCTCGGCTCCGCAGCACCTTGGCTACCCCAGCACCTCGGCTACCCATCGCCTCGAACCACCGCAACCACGGACCACTGCGGCGCGACGACACGGCCGCGCAGAGGAGGACGTCCGATGAGCAAGCCACTGTCCGACCTGTCGGCCGCGGGTGTCGCGGTCTGGCTGGACGACATCAGCCGGGAGCGGATCCGAACCGGCAACCTGGCCGAGCTCGCCCGCACCCGCAGCGTCGTCGGGGTGACCAGCAACCCGACGATCTTCCAGAAGGCGATCGGTGGCGGCGAGACCTATGACGCGCAGCTGCGCGACCTGGCCGTCCGCGGGGTCGACGTGGGCGAGGCGGTCCGGGCGATCACCGCGCACGACATCCGGGCCGCCTGTGACATCCTGCGCCCCGCGTACGACGCGAGCGGCGGGGTGGACGGCCGGGTCTCCCTCGAGGTCGACCCGCGGCTCTCCCACGAGACCGAGCGCACCGTCGCCGAGGCGCGTGCCCTGTGGTGGCTGGTCGACCGGCCCAACCTGTTCATCAAGATCCCGGCGACCCTGGCCGGCCTGCCGGCCATCACCGCGACCCTGGCCGAGGGCATCAGCGTCAACGTGACGCTGATCTTCGCGCTGGAGCGGTACGAGGCGGTCATGGATGCGTTCATGACCGGCCTGGAGCAGGCCCTGGCCGCTGGTCGTGACATCTCGGACCTGGCCTCGGTGGCGTCCTTCTTCGTGAGCCGGGTCGACGGCGAGGTGGACCGTCGACTGGGAAAGATCGGCACGCCCCAGGCGGACGCACTGCGGTCCAAGGCCGCGATCGCCAACGCCCGGCTCGCCTACGAGCTGCATCAGAAGGTGTTCGGCACCGCCCGGTGGGAGCGGCTGGCCGCGGCCGGCGCGAAGCCGCAGCGGCCGCTGTGGGCATCGACGTCGACGAAGGACCCGTCGTTGCCGGACACCCTTTACGTGGCGGAACTGATCGCGCCCGGCACGGTGAACACGATGCCGGAGGCGACACTGGAAGCGTTCGCCGATCACGGGGTCGTCCCCGGCGACACGATCACGCCGCACTACGAGGAGGCGCACTCAGTCATGTCCCAGCTGGCCGATCTGGGGGTGGACATGGCCGACGTCGTCGACGTGCTGGAGGTCGACGGCGTCCGCAAGTTCGAGGACTCCTGGAACCAGCTGCTCGACACGATCCGCGATCAGCTCGGGTCCGCCGCGTCCTGACGCCGCACTCCGACGCCCCGCCCCGGAAGCCGCCAACGGGCCGCCAGCCCAGGCGGATCCAGCGCGCGGGCGGCAGGATCGGTCAGGCGGACCTCGCGAGCACCACGAACTGTGAAGGGGGAACGGGTGGCGTCCACCGCTAGTGGCAACCCACTGCGGGATCCACGGGATCGGAGGCTGCCACGGCTGCCGGACAACAGTGCTCTGGTGGTCTTCGGCGCGACCGGTGACCTGGCCCGCAAGAAACTCATCCCGGCCGTCTACGACCTGGCGAACCGGGGGCTCCTGCCCCCGGGATTCGTTCTGGTCGGTTTCGCCCGCCGGGACTGGAGCGACGAGGATTTCGCCGCGTTCGCCCGGGAGGCCGCGGAACGCGGTGCCCGCACGCCGTTCCGGGAGGACACCTGGGAAAGGCTGGCGAGCTCGGTGCGTTTCCGGTCGGGTTCGTTCTCCGACGACGCCGCGTTCGACGGCCTCGTGAAGCTGCTCGCCGATCTGGAGTCCAGCCACGGCGTGCCCGGGAACGCGGCCTTCTACCTGTCTATTCCACCGCCGGCGTTCCCGGTGGTCCTCAAGCAGATGCAGCGGACGGGCCTGGCCTCCAACGAGGCCGCGGGCGGCTGGCGCCGTGTGGTGATCGAAAAGCCCTTCGGCAACGATCTGGAGACCGCGCGCCAGCTCAACTCGCTCGTAGACGACGTCTTCACCCCGGACGACGTCTTCCGCATCGACCACTACCTCGGCAAGGAGACGGTTCAGAACCTTTTCGCGCTGCGTTTCGCGAACATGCTGTTCGAGCCGATCTGGAACTCGCACTTCGTCGACTCGGTGCAGATCACGATGGCCGAGGACGTCGGCATCGGCACCCGTGCCGGCTTCTACGACGAGACCGGCGCGGCCCGGGACGTCCTGCAGAACCACCTCCTGCAGCTGCTCGCGCTCACCGCCATGGAGGAGCCGGTCAGCCTCGGCGCCGAGGCGATCCGGACCGAGAAGCTGAAGGTCCTGCGCGCCGTGTCGCTGCCCGAGGACTTCGCGACCTACGCCGTGCGCGGGCAGTACTCGCAGGGCTGGCTCGCCGGCGAGCGGGTACGCGGCTACCTGGAGGAGGCCGACATCCCCGCGGCGTCGGCCACCGAGACCTTCGTCGCCGTCAGGCTCGGCGTGCAGACCCGGCGCTGGGCCGGGGTGCCCTTCTACCTGCGGACGGGCAAGCGCCTGCCGCGGCGGGTCACCGAGATCGCGATCACCTTCACCAAGGCCCCGCACCTGCCCTTCGATGCGACCGACACGACCGAGCTGGGCAACAACCAGCTGGTGATCCGGGTGCAGCCGGACGAGGGCGTCACGCTGCGCTTCGGGTCCAAGGTGCCCGGATCGTCGATGGAGGTCCGGGACGTCGCCATGGACTTCCTGTTCGGGGAGGCGTTCACCGAGGCGCTGCCCGAGGCCTACGAGCGCCTGATCCTGGACGTCCTGCTCGGCGACGCGACGCTGTTCCCGAACAACGCCGAGGTCGAGGAGTCCTGGCGGATCATCGACCCGCTGGAGGACTTCTGGCAGAGCACCACCCCGCACGCCTACCGGGCGGGCACCTGGGGACCGGCGGCCGCCGACGACATGCTCAGCCGTGACGGCCGAAGGTGGCGCCGGCCATGACCTGTGACCGCCACGTCGAGGGGACCCTCGAATGACCACGCTGTGGGACACCACCGGATCAGCGGTGGTCAAGGCTCTTTCCGCCGAGCGGCGGGCCGCGGGCGCGCTCGCGTTCGGCCTGGCGCTGACACTCGTCGTGGTCGTCGACGAACAGCATGTCAGTCAGGCCGAAAGCGCGGCGATGGCTGCGTCGGCGGCGCACCCCTGCCGGCTGCTGATCGTGGTGCGCCGCCAGATCGACGCTCCGCATCCGCGTCTTGATGCCGAGGTGTCGATCGGTGGGCGGCTGGGGCCCGGCGAGGCGGTCGTGATGCGGATGTCGGGTCGCCTGGCGCTGCACTCCGAGTCGGTCGTCCTGCCGCTGCTCGCTCCGGACGCACCTGTGGTCACCTGGTGGTACGACGCGCCGCCCGAGAAGATCGCCCACGACCCGCTCGGGGTCTTCGCCGACCGCCGGGTCACCGGCACCTACGCGGCGCCCGACCCGCTCGCCGCGCTGCTGCAGCGGGCCGAGGACTTCGTCCCCGGTGACACGGACCTCGCCTGGACCCGCATCTCGGGCTGGCGCACCCTGCTGGCCGCCGCCTTCGACCAGGTCACCGAACCCGCCGGTCCGGCGACGGTGGTGAGCGAGCCCAACAATCCCAGCGCACGCCTGTTCGCCGGGTGGCTGCAGGCCAAGCTGCGGGTCCCGGTCACGATCACGGACGCACCTGGCCGCAAGGGGATCCAGAGCGTGCAGGTCGCCGTCGGCGACGGTGAGGTCACCCTGGCCCGAACGGACAGCCGCTCCGCCGGCATCACCCGCACGGGCTACCCCACCAGGGTCCTCCCGCTGCCGGAACGAGGCCTCGGTGACCTGCTCGCCGAGGAACTGCGCCGCCTCGACGACGACTACGTCTACGCGGAGGCGCTCTCGGCCTGGAGCGGCGTTCCCCACCTGAACCGCCGGCCGCGGCATCGCGACCACATCTGGCGCGACCCCGCGCTGGAGCAGCCCGCTGCCGCCATGGCGGCCATCACCACCACGCCGGCGGCCGCACCCCCGGCCACACCCGCGGCTCCGGTCACACCCGCGGCTCCGGTCACACCCGCGGCTCCGGCCCCGAACCCGACAACCCCGCCCGCGGCGTCGTGACCGCGGGGAGACCCGGCCCGGAGGTCGAACCCGTGCCAGCCACCCCGACCAGCCCGACCACAGCGACCACAGCGACCACAGCGACCAGCCTGACCGTGACGACCACTCTGGCCGCGGCGGCCTCCGCCCCGGCCAGAGTGGTCGTCCACGCCGATGCCGGCGTGCTCGTCCGCGCGGCGGCGGCCCGGCTCGTCACCGCACTGGTCGATGCACAGGCCGAGCGCTCGGTGGCGTCGGTCGTCCTCACCGGCGGCGGCATCGGCATCGCGCTGCTGCGAGCGCTGCGGGGAAGCCCGGCGCTGGATGCGGTCGACTGGTCCCGCGTGGACGTCTGGTGGGGGACGACCGGTTCGTGCCGGCGGACTCCCCCGACCGCAACGACCGGCAGGCCTGGGAGGCGTTGCTGGAACACATCCCGCTGGACCCGAGCCGGGTCTTCCCGATGGCGCCCTTCACTCCGGCGCGGGCGGCCGGCGACGTCGAGTCCGCTTCGGACAGCGCCCCGCCGAGGGGGCCGGCAACGCGGCCCGGCTGGCGTCGATCCGGCCAGCCGGGGTCGAGGAGCCCGAGACCGCGGCCGTGGCGTACGCGGCCGAGCTGGCCGCCCGAGCGGAGCCCGGTTCGCCGGTGCCTGTCTTCGACGTGCTGTTGCTCGGGCTCGGGCCGGAGACGCACGTCGCCTCGATCTTCCCCGACTCCCCCGCGTCCGTGGCGACCGAACCGGTGGCCGCGGTGCGGGACTGCCCGAAGCCGCCACCGACCCGGGTGACGCTGACCCCGCCGACGCTGCGGTCAGCGCGTCAGGTGTGGGTGGTCGTCGCGGGCGAGGAGAAGGCGGAGGCGGTCGCGACCGCGCTGCGCCCCGGCGCGGATCCGGTGAAATGGCCCGCCGCCGGGGCTGTCGGGCGTGAGGCCACCCTGTGGCTCGTCGACCGGGCGGCCGCGTCCCGCCTTCACACCTCACAGGCCGGGGTCCGCTGACGGAGCCCGGCCCGTGGGGCGGCCGGCGGGTTCAGGCCAGGATCTTCGTCTTCTCCCGTTCGAACTCGTTGCTGCTGATGACCCCGTGGTCACGCAGGTCGGCCAGCCTGCTGAGCTCGTCAGCGGTGCTGGGCCGCCCGGCCGCCGCGCGGACCTGGGCACGCCAGAGGTCGGCCGCGGCCGCGGCGTCGCGGTTCTGCCGCTCGTGCATGCTGTGGCCCCGAACAATCAGATAGGCCAGCACGCCGATCAGCGGCAGGATCAGAATCGCCGCGGTCCAGCCTGCCTTCCCCCAACCGGACAGGTCCTGGCTGCGGAAGACGTCCGTCACCACAGTAAAGAGCAGAAAGATCCACAACACGAAACAGAAGAACCACAGCATGTAGAGGAACACGCTGAGGAGCGGGAAGTCGGAATCCACCTTGCCTCCTCTCACCGTCAGCTACCAGCAGGACCGACTCATACCCGCTTCGCCGCGCCACGCCGCGCCCAGCGCTCACCCGGCGCGGGTGAATCGGCGAACGCACCACGCCGATCGGCTCAGGCCACGGCAGCTCAGGCCGTCAGCTCAGGTCCGGGTGAGATCGGCGCTGCCCATCGAGTTGATCGACGTCGCCGGGAACATGTACCTCAGCCGGCCATCGGGACGTAGCGTCAGGACCAGCCGGTCGGCGCCCTGGCACAGAGACCCCTTCTCGTCGAGCCGCTCCTGAACCGTGATGGTGTTCGGACCGGCCTCCAGCAGGCGCAGGTCCGCGCTGCACCCCTCGGTCGGATACAAGCTGCGGCCGACGGTGTCGTCTACCGCGCCGTCGGTGAGCGCGATCTCGACTCCGAACCCGATCGGCCCCTGGACCACCCAACCGCTCCAGGAACCGACCATTCCGGCGGGTACGGCCGAACCAGCACCGCGCGGAGCGGCACCACCCATCATGATCCACAGTGCGACGGTGACGAGCCCGATGACCGCCAGACCCGCGATCCCCCCGGCAAGCCACGGACGGCTCCGTAACGCCCGGCCCATCCAGGCCGCTCGCCGAATCGGGCTCGCCCGTTCCACCTGATCCATCCGGTCAACCTGATCCAAGCCCTGTACCGATGGCACGGGCGCCGAGTCCCGCGGGAGCGGGGAAGTCGCCGCACGGCCCGGATCAGCCGCGGGCGGGGGACTCGGAGCGGTTGGCGGGGCAAGAACGGTTGGAGAGACCGGCACGGCTGGCATGGCCGGAACCGCTGGCGGAGCCGGAACCGCTGGCGGAGCCGGAACCGCTGGCGGAGCCGGAACCGCTGGCGGAGCCGGAACGGCTGGCGGAGCCGGAACGGCTGGAGAGACCGGAAAGGGCAGGGGACTCCGAGCGGCGCCAGTCGTCGCGGGGGCGGACAGGCGCAGTGCCCGCAGGAGCAGGGCACGGGCCGCTTCCGCCCCCAGGCGGTTCTCCGGGTTCTTGATGAGCAGACCACCGATGACCGGCCACAGGGTGTCCGCCCGCGCCAGCGGCGGTGGATCCACGTGCATCACCGCGCCGAGGGTCATCACGACGGTCTCCCGCGCGAACGGCGGCTCCCCGTCGACGGCGAAGTAAAGCGTGGCACCGAGTGAGAACAGGTCCGCGGCCACGGAGGCCGGACGCTGCGTGATGCGCTCCGGCGCCAGGTAGGCGGGGGTACCCGCGCTGCCATCGGAACCCGGGGAGGTCGTGTCCTCGACGTGGGTCGCGATACCGAAGTCGGTGAGCAGGACACGGCCGTCGTCGGCCAGCAGGATGTTCGCCGGTTTGACGTCCCGGTGCAGCAGCCCGATGCGCTGCCCGGCCATCAGGGCGTCCAGCACTGCCAGGCCCACCTGCGCGACCCGGGTGTTCGGCAGCGGGCCGGCCGACCGAACCGCCGCGTCCAGTGACGTGGCGGCGATCAGCTCCATGATGATCCACGGGATGCCGACGTCCTCGAGGACGTCGGTCACGGAGACGACGTGCGGGTTACCCCGCAGCCGGGCGGCGTTGCGGGCCTCCCGTACCGCGGCGGCGACCCGGGCCCGGTCCGGGTCGACCGGACCGGCCGCGCTCGGACGTCCACCGACCCAGATGGCCTTGGCCGCCACCTCGACCCGCAGCAGCAGGTCCGAGGCACGCCACACGACGCCCATGGAGCCGGCGCCGATTGTTTCCAGCAGGCGGTACCGGCCGGCCACAACGTGACCGGCCTGAACCCGGCCGGCCACCATGCGGCCGGCCGCACTGCGGCCGACCTCCTCGTGGCCGGTCACAACCCGGCCGGCCTCGGTGCGATCGGCCTCGGTGCGATCGGCCACCGTGCGATCGCTCTCAACGTGGCCGGCCTCAACGTGGCCGGCCTCCAACTCGCACAGCTGACGGTTCCGCGGTGATGCTCAGGTTCAGGTGACCGGCGCGCCCCGCAGCTTCGCCAGGGCCTCCGCGAGGATCGCTTCACCGTCCTTCTCGTTGCGACGCTCCCGCACGTAGGCGAGGTGCGTCTTGTACGGCTCGGTCTTCGGCGGCGCGGGCGTGTTGTCACGGTCCCTGCCGGCGGGAAAGCCACAGCTCGGACAGTCCCAGGTGTCCGGTATGGAAGCGTCGGCGGCGAAAGCCGGCTTCGTCTCGTGCTCGTTGGCGCACCAGAAGGAGATCCGTTGCCGCGGCGCGGTGTCGCCCCGCTCGGCCTCCCCCATTGGCCCTGCCCCGACCCGGCTCCCCCGGATGGCGTTGCCACCTGCCACGGCCCGCGTGCTCCTTCGTCTCGTCCCATGGGTGGTAGCTCGGCGGTCGGCCCCCCGCGGTCGGACCACCCACGCCCGCACCGCCACCGTTGACGTGCCGGCGCCTACCGAAAGGCTCGCCGAGGACGTCTTTTCGGAGTGTAGGACGCCAGGCCCACCACGGGTTACACCGACCACCCCCACCGGGGCTTCTACCGGTTCAGGAGGGCCCGTTGGGGCCCTCACCCGGGTGTGTTCCTGCTCGCTGTGAGGACCTCGGTGCACTCCGGGAAGCCCGGTGCCACTCAGGGTGCCAGTGCGACCGCGGTGGGGTCGGCGGTTCCCAGCGACGGGACGATCGTGAAGGTCACGACGGCCGCGCTGTGGAGGCGGGCCGAGTACCTGACCGCGAGCGGCACGACCGCGGCGTCGCTGACAACCGCGCGTTCCAATGCCGACCAGTCCGCCGCCGCCTGGTCCTTCCCCAGGGTCGCGAGGGCGCCGTCCAGGCGTGTCTGCAGGTCCCCAAGCCGGTAGCCGCCGTCCGCTGGGCGTGCGCCGGCCCAGGTCTCGTCCAGCAGCGGCTGGTAGACGGTGCGCCCGGCATCGCCGAACCAGTCCGGGTCGATGGTGGTCAGCGCCAGGTCCCAGAACTGGGCCTGCGGGTTGCTCACCGCCTGCTGGTACTGCTCCGCGTTGCGGATCCGCACGTCCAGCCGGATGCCGGCGCGAGCGAACGCGGTCCGCAGGGCCTGGGCGACGGCGGCGTCGGTGGCACTGTCCGTCGTCAGCAGCGACAGCGCGGTCACCTTCCCGCCGGGGTTGTTCGCCAGGCCCTCGCCGCAGCGCACGGGGTCGCCGGTGTCCTCCCCCGCCGCGTAGGGGTCGTACTGCTCGTAGCCGGTCATCGGCGCCTGCAGCAGCTGGGACGTCTCACCGGCGAGCGTCGGCCCGCCGAGCGCGTCGACGACCGCCGCCCGGTCGACGCAGTACGCCAGTGCGGCGCGCACCTGCTGCTCGCGCAGCGCGGCCGCGGACGGCCCGTTCAACCCGACGACGAGCGCGGTCACCGGCCCGGTCGAGGAGACCGCCAGCCGGTCGCCCCCGTCGCCGGTCAGGTCACTCAGCACGTCCGCGGGAACCTCCCCGTCGAGGGCCATGTCGCCTTCTCCGGCCTCGATGCGGGCGGCGATGGTCTCCGGCGTGAGGCCGTCCGTGACGGTGATGTGGTCGGGCAGCGCCCGCCTGATGCCGTCGGACGAGCCGCTCCAGGACGGGTTACGGGAAAGCAGGTAGCTGCCGTCGGGCGCGGGCACGAAGCGGTACGGGCCGGCGGAGATCAGGTTGTCGAGGTACTCCGGGGAGTCCGCCGGATAGGCCAACGCCTCCAGGGGAACCGGGGAGCTGGCCGGCAACGCCAGCAGGTCGACGAAGTCGTTGGACGCCTTGAGCAGGTGAAACACGATCGTGTCGTCGCCGACGACCTCGACACCGGGGATCGACCCGCTCTCGATCAGGGCCGGCGCGTCGGCTACCGGTGCGGCGGCGAGCTGGGTGCAGAACTCGGCGAAGCCGCGGATGGTCGCGGCGTAGTAACCGCGCAGCGGCGAGGGTGTCGGGGGTGAGCACAGCCGCTTGAAGCCCCGCGCCACGTCGGTCGCGGTGATCCGGCGCTGGCTCGGCGTGTTCCAGCGGGCCGCCGAACGCAGGCGCACCGTGTAGGCCAGGCGGTCCTCGGACACCACGGGGGCGCCGACCGCGAGATCCGGCCGCGGAATCGTCGAACCGGTGACATCCGGGTCCGAGGGGTAGCTGTAGAGCTGCCGGGTCACGAGCCGGGCGAACGCCCGCTCCCCCGGCTCGTCGGCCCAGCCTGGATCGCCGCTGGGCATCTGCCCGGTGAGCAGGCGCAGGGTGCCGCCGGGTTTCTCGACGGGCGCGGCGGTCGTCGGCGCGCTGGACGGGCTCGCCGCCATCGGGCCCGGTGCCGGATCGGGCTCACCGCTGCACCCCGCGGCCGCGAACATCGCGGCCGCGAGGAGGGCGACCAGCGCACGAAGGGTGCCCGACCACCGGGATCTGCTGCTCAAAATTCAGCTCTTCAACAGCAGACCGAGGCCGATGATGCAGGTGGCCCACAACAGGGCCACCGCGATGGTGAGGCGGTCGAGGTTCTTCTCGACGACCGAGGAGCCGCCCAGCGACGACGACACCCCTCCGCCGAAGAGGGTCGAAAGACCACCGCCCTTGGCCCGGTGCAGCAGCACCAGCAAGATGAGCAGCACGCTCGTGACGATGAGTGCGATCGACAGGCCGACCGTCATCTGGACCAGCTCCCGCTGTCGTTAGGGCCCGAACGTCGTACCCGATCAGGCTCGACGATCGTGCCAACGTACATCACGCCGCCCCGGTGCCCGCGCAGGTGCCTCAGGCCGCCGGCGAAGCGCGGACGATCCCCACGAACTCCTCTGCGACAAGGCTCGCGCCGCCGACGAGACCACCGTCGATGTCGGGCATGGTGAACAGTTCGGCGGCGTTCGCGGCCTTTACCGAGCCCCCGTAGAGAACCCGGATTCCGCCCGCGACGGAATCCCCGAACAGCTTCGAGAGCTGGCCACGAACCGCCGAACACATGTCCTGGGCGTCCTGGGCCGAGGCGGTCCGACCGGTTCCGATCGCCCACACCGGCTCGTAGGCGACGACGAGTGTCGCGGCCTGCTCGGCGCTGACGCCGGCGAGCGAACCCTCCAGCTGGGTCAGCACATGCTCGACGTGGTTGCCCGCCGCGCGGACGTCCTCGTGCTCGCCGACGCAGAGGATCGGTGTGATGCCGTGCTTGTAGGCCGCGAGGACCTTGGAGGCGACCAGCGCGTCGTCCTCGTGATGGTAGGTGCGCCGCTCGGAGTGCCCGACGACGACATACGAGCAGCCAAGCCTCGCCAGCATGGTTCCGCTGATGTCACCGGTGTAGGCCCCGGAGCCGTGCGGCGACAGGTCCTGACCCCCGTAGCCGACGGCGAGCTTGTCGCCGTCGACCAGGGTCTGGACGCTGCGCAGGTCGGTGAACGGCGGCAGGAACACGACCTCGACCTTCTCCAGCTCGGCCGGCTTCAGGTCGAAGGCGACCTTCTGAACCAGCGCGATGGCCTCGAGATGGTTGAGGTTCATCTTCCAGTTGCCGGCGACCAACGTCCGCCGACCGGAACCGGCCGATCCGCGGGCGGGTGCCCCCTTCGCCACGTCCCTGCTTCCCTTCGTCGGTGAGCCTTTTCCATCTCACGTTTGTCAAGTGCTGCAGCCGCAGGTCGGTGTCGACGATGGAAAAGGCTCAGTGATGATGCTTCGGATGGTGATGCCTCGAACGGCGCCCGTGCCCCGGGCGGGGCTCAGACGTCGAGCGCGGCGAGCCCGGGAAGGGTCTTGCCCTCCAGGTACTCCAGGCTGGCGCCACCGCCGGTGGAGATGTGGCTGAAGTCGCTGTCCGGGATGCCGAGCGCGCGGACGGCGGCAGCCGAGTCCCCGCCGCCCACGACGGAGAAGCCGCCGCCGGCGGCGACCGCCTCGGCGACACCCCGGGTTCCCGCGGCGAACGGCGCGAACTCGAAGACCCCCATCGGGCCGTTCCAGAAGATCGTGGCCGCACCGCCGACGACGTCGGCGAACGCCGCGGTCGAGGCCGGCCCGATGTCGAGGCCCAGCCAGCCGTCCGGAATCGCGTCCGCGGCGACGACCGCGGTCTCGGCGTCCGCCGCGAAGCGGTCCGCGACCACGATGTCCGTGGGGAGCACGAGCCGGTCGCCGGCCTCGGCCAGCAGCCCCTTGCAGGTATCGATCATCTCGCTCTCCAGGAGCGACGCGCCGACCGGATACCCGAGCGCGGCCAGGAAGGTGAAGCACATCCCGCCGCCGACCAGGAGCGAGTCGACCTTCGGTAGCAGGGCCCGGATGACGCCGAGCTTGTCCGACACCTTCGAGCCGCCGAGCACCACCGAGTAGGGCCGCTCCGGAGCCGCGGTGAGCCTGCGCAGCACGTCCAGCTCGGTCAGCACCAGCCGGCCCGCCGCGTGCGGCAGCCGCTTGGGCACCTCGGACACGCTCGCGTGTGCCCGGTGCACGGCGCCGAACGCGTCACCCACGTAGAACTCGGCGAGCGCCGACAGCTCATCCGCGAACGCGGCCCGGGTGGCGGCGTCCTTGCTGGTCTCCCCCGGATGGAAGCGGAGGTTCTCCAGCAGGGCCACCTGCCCCTCGCCCAGCTGCCCGACCACCTCGCGGGCCCGGTCACCGGCGATGTCGCCGCCGCCGTCCCCGGCGAAGGAGACCGGGACTCCCAGCAGCTCGGCCAGCCGCTCGGCGACCGGCGCTAGCGAGTACTTCGCCTCCGGCTCACCCTTGGGGCGGCCGAGGTGCGAGCAGACCACCACTTTCGCCTGCCGGTCGAGCAGCGCCTGGATTGTCGGCACGCTGGCCCGCACCCGACCGTCGTCGGTGATGCGGGGCGTGGCCCCCGAGTGGTCCAGAGGGACGTTGAGATCGCTACGGACAAGTACACGGTGACCGGTGACCTGCAGGTCGTCGATCGTCCTCACGCTGGCTACTCCGGTGTAGGCGAAGGTCAGGTGGTCAGGTTGGTCGGATGACCTGGTGTTGTCTCGGATGACCTGGTGTTGTCAGAGCCGGCCGGCGACGAGCCCGGTCAGGTCGACGAGACGGTTGGAGTAGCCCCACTCGTTGTCGTACCAGCCGACGACCTTGACCTGGCTGCCGAAGGACATCGTCAGCTGCGAGTCGAAGGTGCAGGAAGCCGGGGTGCCCACGATGTCGGAGGACACGATCGGGTCCTCGGTGTAGACGAGGTAACCCTTCAGCGGTCCTTCGGACGCGGCCTTGTAGGCGGCGTTGATCTCGTCCTTCGACGCCTCGCGGGCGAGATTCACGACAAGGTCGGTCACCGAACCGTCAAGTACCGGAACACGCATGGCGAGACCGTCGAGCTTGCCCTTCAGATGCGGAAGAACAAGCGCGGTCGCCTTCGCCGCCCCGGTGGTGGTGGGAATGATGTTCTGCGCGGCCGCACGCGCACGACGCAGATCGGAATGCGGGAAGTCAAGGATGACCTGGTCATTCGTGTATGCGTGGATGGTGGTCATCAGACCACGTTCGATACCGAACGCCTCGTCGAGCACCTTCGCCAATGGCGCGACACAGTTCGTCGTGCAGGAGGCATTCGAGAGGATGTGGTGGTTCGCCGGGTCGTACACATCGTCGTTCACGCCCATGACGACCGTCAGGTCCTCGCCCTTGGCGGGGGCGGAGATGATGACCTTCTTGGCGCCGGCCTCCCGGTGCTTGCCGGCGGTCTCCGCGGTCGTGAAGCGGCCCGTCGACTCGATCACGATGTCGACGCCCAGGTCACCCCACGGCAGCGCCGCCGGGTCCCGCTCGGCGAGCACCTTGATCGTGGTGTCGCCGACCCGGATGCCGTCGTCGGCGACGGAGACCGGCTCGGCGAGCGTGCCGAGGGTCGTGTCGTACTTCAGCAGGTGCGCGAGGGTCTTGTTGTCCGTCAGGTCGTTGACGGCGACGATCTCCAGATCGCTCCGCCGGCTTGCCGCAAGGGCCCGCCAGAAGTTACGACCGATTCGCCCGAAGCCGTTGACACCCACCCGCGTAGCCACGTCCAGGACTCCCTATGCTCGTGTGCCGTCGTGTGCCAGGAGCCTAGCGAGTCCGGACATCATCGGCGGGAATCCGAACCGATACATGTCGGTCTCCTCACATCGGGGGACCCAGCACCCTCAGCAATTGGTTGAATGCAGCGCCTTTCGACAAACACCCTATCCCATGGGCCTCGGCGAACACGGCGCGTGTCCGCGCACTCGACGCACCTCGCCCAGGCGCCTGATTGCGTGCTCAGGCGTTCTCAAAGAGTTCCGGAGAGACACTGGCCTCGGTGTTCGGGATACCGAGAGCGTTGGCCCGTTTGTCCGCCAGCGCCAGCAGTCGACGGATTCGCCCGGCTACGGCGTCCTTGGTCAGCGGTGGGTCGGCGAGCGCACCGAGCTCCTCCAGTGACGCCTGTGCGTGTTCGAGTCGCAACCGTCCGGCGGCGAGCAGGTGCTCCGGCGCGTCGTCACCGAGAATGCGCATCGCCGCCTGCACCCGGGCGCCGGCCGCCACCGCGGCCCGTGCGGACCGGCGCAGGTTGGCGTCATCGAAGTTCGCGAGCCGGTTCGCCGTCGCCCGGACCTCGCGGCGCATCCGCCGCTCCTCCCAGGCCATCAGGCTGTCATGCGCACCGATCTTGGTCAGCAGCGCGCCGATCGCGTCGCCGTCGCGGACCACCACCCGGTCAACTCCGCGCACATCCCGGCTCTTGGCCTGCACGCCCATCCGCCGGGCCGCGCCGACCAGCGCCAGCGCCGCTTCCGGGCCGGGCGCGGTGACCTCCATCGAGCATGACCGCCCCGGCTCGGTGAGCGAGCCATGCGCGAGGAACGCACCTCGCCAGGCCGCCGCCGCGTCGCAGGCAGACCCGGTGACCACCTGCGGCGGCAGGCCACGCACCGGGCGGCCGCGCTGGTCCAGCAGGCCGGTCGAGCGGGCGAGCTGCTCACCGTCGCGCTCCACGCGGACGATGTAGCGCACCGACCGCCGTAGTCCACCGGCGGCGAGCACGGCGACTGACGACGGGAAGCCGAAGACCTCGGCGATCTCACGCCGCAGTCGACGCGCGGTGGAGCCGGTGTCCAGCTCGGCCTCCACCACGATGCGCCCGCCGACGATGTGCAGGCCGCCGGCGAACCGCAGCAGCGCCGCCATCTCAGCCCGCCGGCAGCAGGGCTTGGCCACTCGCAGCCTGCTCAGTTCGTCCTTGACGGTGGCCGTCATCGCCGCCACACCGATCACTCCTTGCATTCACCGGAGGGGATCCGATGGCCTCGGCCACCGGTCGTTGAGCACCCGACGCCCGAGGGGTCGACGCACGCCGAACCCTGGTCCCGCCAGGACCGCTCGTCCACGGGACGTGGGGGCACCGGCACCGCCGCCCGGCCCACTTCGGCCTGGCTGCCGGGTGCGAACACGGCACGGAACGCGGCCGCGAGACGCTCGGGATCGTGCAGGGCCGGCTCGTCGGCGGCCCGCACGGGCGAAAGGTGAAGCCTGCCGCCCAGATCCGCGGCCGCACGGGCCAGCGGTTCCGGATCATCGACCGCGGCGGGATCCGCGATCACGACGTCCAGGCGAAGACCGGGGACATGGGTGGCCAGCGCGTGCAGATGTGCCTCGGGCGTGTACCCGGCGGTCTCACCGGGCTGCGCCACGAGATTGAGGACCATGACGCGGCGGGCTCGGGAACCCGTGATCGCCGCGCGCATGTCCGGCACGAGCAGGTGCGGAAGCACACTCGTGTAGAGCGAACCGGGCCCCAGGACGATCCAGTCCGCGGCCTCGGCGGCGGCCAGCGCGGCGCCGCACGCCGCGGGCGCCGCGGGCACCAGCCGCACGCCCTCGACCCGGCCCGGAGTCGTGGCGACCGCGGCCTGACCGCGAACCTCCACCGCTTCCCCCGACTCCACCGGCCGATCCGTGCCGGCGCCGGCGGTGGCGCCCGAGCCGGCGTCGAGGCCCGTCACGTCCGCGACAATGTCGATGCCGTCGCAGGACAGTGGCAGGACCCGGCCGTCGACACCGAGCAGGGACGCAGCCAGGTCAAGCGCGGCGACCGGCGAACCCGCATGCTCGGCCAGCGCGGTCAGGACGAGGTTCCCGACGGCGTGGCCGGCGAGCGGCCCGTCGCCCCCGAAGCGGTACTGGAAGAGGTCGGCCCACGTGGTGGACCAGCCGTCGGTGCCGGCGAGAGCGGCCAGCGCCATCCGCAGATCGCCCATGGGCAACGCACCGAGCTCGGCCCGCAGCCGGCCGGACGACCCACCGTCATCACCCACGGTGACGACAGCGGTCAGGTGTGCGGTGATCCGCCGCAACGCCGACAACGACGCCGCCAGTCCATGCCCGCCACCGAACGCGGTGATCGCGAGAGCGTCGCCGGTCACTCGCGGCCCAGATCCCGGTGCACCACCCGCACCCCGATGCCGTCGGCAGCGAGCCGTGCCCCCAGCTGCTCGGCCACGGCGACGCTGCGGTGCTTGCCACCGGTGCAGCCCACCGCCAGCGTGAGGTAGCGCTTCCCCTCCCGCACGTAGCCCTCGCCGACCAGGTGCAACAGCGCCGTGTACTGGTCGACGAACTCCTCCGCGCCCGGCTGGGCGAGCACGTAGTCGCGCACCTGCGGATCACGCCCCGTGTAGGGGCGCAGTGCCTCGACCCAGTGCGGGTTCGGGAGGAAACGGCAGTCGGCGACGAAGTCGGCGTCGAGCGGAAGACCGTACTTGTAGCCGAAGGAGACCACAGTCGCGTTCAGCCGATTGGCGCGTGGCTGGCCGAACGCCACATCGATCTTCGCTCGCAGCTCGTGCACGTTGAGGTCGGTCGTGTCCAGCACGAGGTCGGCTTCGCCGCGCAGCTCGGCGAGCAGGGCCCGTTCCCGACTGATCCCGTCGACGACCCGCTCGTCGCCCTGCAGCGGATGCGGGCGCCGGACGTGGTCGAACCGGCGGACCAGCGCGTCGTCGGAGGCCTCCAGGAACAACATCCGCGGATGCATGCCCCGCGAGTCCAACGCCTCGACCGCGGCCCGCAGGTCGGAGAAGAACGCCCGGCCCCGGACGTCGACGACCACCGCGATCCGGCTCACCGCCCCGCCGGAACGATGGCCCAGCTCAGCCATGGTCGACAGCAGCGCCGGCGGCAGATTGTCGACGACGAACCAGCCCAGGTCCTCCAGGCACTTCGCCGCCGTGCTGCGACCAGCACCGGACAACCCGGTGATGATCGCGAGGTCAAGAGTTGCGGTGGTCATCCAGCCACCCCCCGGATAGTGCCCTGCGCGGCGGCGGGCTCGGCGTGCCCGGCCGAATCGTCGACCGGGCTCGGCGCCGCCACCGGATCGGACATCGCCCCTGTGGTCTCGGTACCTGTGGTCCCGGTCCCTATGATCTCGCCGGTGAGCGGGTTGACGGCGGGCGGGGGCGCCTGGGCCTCTCCGGGAGCCGATCGGGCCAGCGCGGCCACGATCGCCTCGGCCGTCCGCGGCCCGATGCCCGGTACCTGGGCGATCTCCTCGGCCGTCGCGGCGCGGACCTTCGCCACCGAGCCGAACTGTCGTAGCAGGGCCTTGCGCCGGGTATCGCCCAGGCCCGGCACCCCGTCCAGCGCCGAGACGACCATCGAGGCCGACCGCTTCTGCCGGTGATAGGTGATCGCGAAGCGGTGGGCCTCGTCGCGCACGCGCTGCAACAGGTAGAGCGCCTCGCTGGTGCGCGGCAGGATGACCGGCTCGTCCTGGTCCGGCAGCCAGATCTCCTCCAGGCGTTTCGCCAGCCCGCACAGGGCCACGCCACCCGGACCGGACTCGACATCGAGCTCGTCGAGGGCCCGCGCGGCGGCCGCGACCTGCGGAGGACCGCCGTCGACCACCACGAGGTTCGGGGGGTAGGCGAACCGGCGGGGCCGTCCGGTCTCCGGATCCCGGAGGGACGGCCCCCCCACGTCCTCGGCCATTGCAGCCATTCCGGCCGCTTCGGCCTCCCCACCGTCAGCGACTTCGGCACCCGGGTAACCCGCGAGCTCTCCCGTCCGCGCGCGCTCGGCCAGGTAACGCGAGAACCTGCGGTGAATGGTCTCGTGCATGCTGGCGACGTCGTCCTGCCCGTCGACGCCACGGATCGCGAACCGCCGGTACTCCGACTTGCGCGGCAGCCCGTCCTCGAACACGACCATGCTCGCGACGACATTCGTGCCCTGCATGTTCGACACGTCGAAACACTCGATGCGCAGCGGGGCGTCGGGCAGCTCCAGAGCCTCCTGCAGATCGGCCAGGGCGCGGCTGCGGGCGGTGAGATCACCGGCGCGCTTCGTCCGGTGGAGCGTGAACGCCTGTTTGGCGTTGCGTTCCACGGTCTCCATCAGGTTGCGCTTGTCGCCCCGGCGCGGCACGCGCAGGTCGACCCGCGAGCCGCGGGCCTGACTGAGCAGCTCGGTGACGGCCTCGGCGTCCGGCGGCAGCTCGGGGACGAGGATCTCGCGTGGAATCTCCCCGGCGTACCCGGTGTCGGCACCTGTGCCACCGGCACCCGTGTCGCTGGAACCCGTGCCGCTGGAACCCGTGCCGCTGGAACCGGCCGCCGACCCACCGGCCCCGTCCAGGTACTCCTGGGTCAGGAACTTCTCGACGAGGTCCCCCGTGGTGACGTCGTCGAGCTTGTCTACGACCCAGCCACGCTGGCCACGGACCCGACCGGCCCGCACGTAGAAGATCTGGACCGCGGCCTCGAGCTCGTCCTGCGCGAAGGCGATCACGTCGGCGTCGGTCCCGTCGGGCAGCACGACAGCCTGCTTCTCGACCGCGCGGCGCAGCGCGCCGATATCGTCCCGCAGCCGGGCGGCGCGTTCGTATTCCTGGGCGTCGGCGGCGGCCTGCATCTCGCGTTCGAGCCGGCGCAGGTAGCGGCCCGTCTGCCCCGACATGAAGTCGCAGAAGTCCTCGACGATCTCCCGGTGGGTGGCCGCGTCGACCCGGCCCACGCACGGCGCGGAGCACCGGTCGATGTACCCGAGCAGGCAGGGACGCCCCACCTGGCCCGCTCGTTTGAAGACACCCGAGCTGCAGGTCCGGGCCGGGAAGACACGCAGCAGCAGATCCAGCGTCTCCCTGATGGCCCACGCGTGCGCGTAGGGGCCGAAGTACCGCACACCACGGCGCTTGGGCCCACGCATCACCTGCAGCCGCGGAAACTCCTCGTACAACGTCACGGCGAGACTCGGGTAGCTCTTGTCGTCGCGGTAGCGGACGTTGAAACGCGGATCGAACTCCTTGATCCAGGTGTACTCGAGCTGAAGCGCCTCGACCTCGGTGGACACGATGGTCCACTCCACGGAGCTCGCCGTGGTGACCATGTGCTGGGTACGCGGGTGCAGGGTATGGACGTCGGCGAAGTAGTTGGCGAGCCGGGCACGCAGGTTCTTGGCCTTGCCCACGTAGATGACCCGGCCATGCTCGTCACGGAAGCGGTACACGCCCGGGGTCTCGGGGATCGAGCGCGGCGGGGGCCGGTAGGTCGCCGGATCAGCCATGAACCGAGCCTACGGCCGTCATCCTCCGACCTGAACGGTGCCTGCACGTATCCATTTCATCACGCTCAGCTTCCATGTCGTCGAGGACCCCCGAAGCTCCCCGCGTCGAGCCGCGGCCGACAGGCCCGCGAGCACGCCCCTGGACGCCGGTCAACGGCCCGCGAAAAGCCACTCCCCCGGCCCGCGTCCACGAGTTGCCAGGCGGATGATCTCCCATCAGGCCTCGGCTGAGGCCGCATCGCCGTATGCTGTAGGACGGTCGGCGGCTCGACGCCAACCGGCGCGGCAGCCGACAGGCGGCCGTGGCTGGTCGACACGGCCGCTGACTGACCGTCACAGCCGTTGATCCTCGACTGGCCGACACTGCTGTTGACCAGTCGGCACCGCAGGTCACACTGCAGGTGCCATGCGACCGAAGACGGTCGACTCTGCAGGGGACACTGTTGTAAACACAGCGGACGGTCGTCACAGCGGCCGATCGGCGCAGACGCAGCAGACGGGCGACACGCAGCCGTTCGACACGACGGAGCCGGCGGACTGGGACCAAGGGGGCCGACGGGTGCAGGTGGATGACGTCACGACGGAGTTCGTCGTCGACGACGCACCCGGGCGCGGAAGAATCACCGTTCTCCAGGTCACCTGGCGGAGCTGTGACCCACTGGCCGTCGCCCTGGTACTCGTCTCCCGGCCGGACCATCCCGCGCTCCCGCAGGGCCACTGGGTAACCCCACGGGACGCGCTGCGGGCCGGCCTCGACGGCCCGGCTCCGGTCGGCGACGGCGATGTTCGGATCACCCCCGAGCCGACCCGGGGCGGGATCCGCCTGGAACTGGCTGACGGCGATCGGCGGTCGGTGGTCGTCCTCGACGCCGCACCGGTCCGCCGCTTCCTGGACCGCACGGAGCGGGTCGTGCCCGCCGGCGAGGAACACCCCGAGGTCGCCCTGGACGCCGTCCTCGACGACCTTTTCCAGAGCTGACAGCGGCGAGCCAGCCGTTCCAGGCGGCCCCGGGGCAGCCGGCCCCCGCCGCCCGCCGTTGCCAGCCCGCCAGGCTCTCAGCTGGTCACCGACGCGGTACCGGCCAACCGGTCACGGCCCTTGGAGGCCCTCGCACTCCTGACGGCGGCACCCTTCGCCGCCGGGCCCGCCCCATCAGGGGCGGCAGCACCCGCCTCCTGCGCTGCCACCACCTGCTCTGCCACCACCTGACCGTCGGCCACCGGGGCCGCGCCTGCGGTCGCGCCACGGCCACCCAGGATCTCGCGCAGGAATGCGCCCGTGTGGCTCGCGGACACGGCGGCGATCGCCTCGGGGGTGCCCTCGGCGACGACCCGACCACCGCCGGTGCCGCCCTCCGGCCCCATGTCGATGATCCAGTCGGCGGTCTTGATGACGTCCAGGTTGTGTTCGATAACGATCACCGTGTTGCCCGCGTCGACCAGCCTCCCGAGGACACCCAGCAGCTTGCGGATGTCCTCGAAGTGCAGGCCGGTGGTCGGCTCGTCCAGCACGTAGACGGTGCGGCCGGTCGAACGGCGCTGCAGCTCGGCCGCCAGCTTCACCCGCTGCGCCTCGCCACCGGAGAGGGTGGGCGCGGGCTGGCCGAGCCGGACGTACCCCAGCCCGACGTCGTTGAGCGTGCGCAGGTGGCGCGCGATCGCCGGGACGGCGGCGAAGAACTCCGCGCCCTCCTCGATCGGCATGTCGAGAACCTCGGAGATGTTCTTCCCCTTGTAGTGCACCTCGAGGGTCTCGCGGTTGTACCGGGCGCCCCCGCAGACCTCGCAGGGCACGTAGACATCCGGAAGGAAGTTCATCTCGATCTTGATCGTGCCGTCACCGGAGCAGGCCTCACAGCGGCCGCCCTTGACGTTGAACGAGAACCGGCCGGGCAGGTAGCCGCGGACCTTCGCCTCGGTCGTCTCCGCGAACAGCCGGCGGATGTGGTCGAACACGCCGGTGTAGGTCGCCGGGTTGGAACGCGGAGTCCGGCCGATCGGTGACTGGTCGACCCGCACCGCCTTGTCGAGGTGGTCGAGCCCGCTCACCGTGCGGTGCCGGCCCGGTACCTCGCGGGCGCCGTTGAGGTGGTTGGCGAGCACGCAGGCGAGAATGTCGTTGACCAGCGTCGACTTGCCCGACCCTGACACCCCGGTGACCGCCACGAAACAGCCGAGCGGGAAGGACACCGTCACGTCACGCAGGTTGTGCTCACGCGCGGCGTGCACGGTCAGCGCACGGCCCTTGGTCGGCGCCCGGCGGACTGCCGGGACGGGAATCTCCCGCCGGCCGGAGAGATACGCCCCGGTCGCCGACTCCGCACTGCTCAACAGGTCGTCGACCGATCCGGAGACGACCACCCGACCACCGTGCTCCCCCGCGCCCGGGCCGATGTCGACCACCCAGTCGGCGGCGCGGATGGTGTCCTCGTCGTGCTCCACCACGATCAGGGTGTTGCCCAGATCCCGCAGCCGGATGAGGGTCTGGATCAGGCGGCGGTTGTCCCGCTGGTGCAGGCCGATGGACGGCTCGTCGAGCACGTAGAGCACACCCACCAGCCCGGAGCCGATCTGGGTCGCCAGCCGGATGCGCTGCGCCTCGCCGCCCGCGAGTGTGCCCGCGGCGCGGTTCAGGGAGAGGTAGTCGAGGCCGACATCCAGGAGAAAGACCAGCCGGGCGTCGATCTCCTTGAGAACCTGCCCGGCGATGGCCTGTTCCCGCTCGCTGAGCTCGACGTGCCGCAGGAACTCCGCGCATTCCTGGATCGACATGGCGGACACCTCGGCGATGGAGCGCCCGGCGAGGGTGACCGCCAGTGACTCCGGCTTGAGCCGGGAGCCTCGGCAGGCCGTGCAGGGCACGTCACGCATGTAGCCCTCGTAGCGCTCACGGCTGCTGTCGGACTCCGCGTCGGCGTGTCGGCGCCGCAGGAATGCCAGCACGCCCTCGAACGAGGTGTAGTAGGAGCGCTTGCGCCCGTAGCGGTTCGTGTAGCCGACGTGGATCTCGGTCTCGCCGCTGCCGTGCAGGATGGCCTTGCGGGCCCGCTCCGGCAGCCCCTCCCAGGGCGTGTCCATCCGGAAGCTCAGGTCCTCGGCCAGCGCCGTCAGCAACCGCTGGAAGTACTCCTTGCTGTGCCCGCCGGACCACGGCTGGATGGCGCCCTCGGCCAGCGAGAGCGTCGGGTCGGGCACGATCAGCTCGGGGTCCACCTCCTTGCGCGTGCCCAGCCCGGAGCACTCCTGGCAGGCACCGAACGGCGAGTTGAACGAGAAGGACCTCGGCTCCATCTCCTCGAACGACAGGTCGTCGTACATGCAGGCGAGGTGCTCGGAGTACATCCGCTCGCGGTCGGGGTCGGCCGGATCCCGGTCGACGAAGTCGAGCAGCACCAGACCGTTGCCCAGCCGCAGGGCCGTCTCGATCGAGTCGGTGAGGCGGCGCTTGGCCGACTCCTTCGCCGCGAGCCGGTCGACCACGACCTCGATCGTGTGCTTGCGCTGCTTCTCCAGCTTGGGACGCTCGGTCAGCGGCACGACGGTGCCGTCGACGCGCACCCGGGCGAACCCGGAGCTCTGCAGCTCGGCGAAAAGATCCGCGTACTCGCCCTTGCGCCCGCGCACGACCGGCGCGAGCACCTGGAAGCGGGTGCCCTCGGGCAGTTCCAGCAGCCGGTCGACGATCTGCTGCGGGGTCTGGCGCGCGATCGGGCGACCGCACCGGGGGCAGTGGGGATGGCCGACTCGTGCGTACAGCAGCCGCAGGTAGTCGTATACCTCGGTGATCGTGCCAACCGTCGATCGCGGGTTGCGCGACGTCGACTTCTGGTCGATGGACACCGCCGGCGACAGCCCCTCGATGAAGTCGACATCGGGCTTGTCCATCTGGCCGAGAAACTGGCGCGCGTAGGCGGACAGGGACTCGACGTACCGGCGCTGACCCTCCGCGAAGATCGTGTCGAAGGCGAGGCTGGACTTGCCCGAGCCGGACAGGCCGGTGAAGACCACCAGAGCATCTCTGGGCAGGTCGAGATCGACATCACGAAGGTTGTGCTCGCGTGCTCCGCGCACGACAAGACGGTCGGCCATCGTCAGGTCCCTCGTCGTCCTCGGTCGGTTGCTGGACTTCGCTGTCGGTGGTTGCGCTGTCGGTGCTGGTGACGCTGTCGGTGCTGGTCGCGCTGGCGCCGGCGGTGCCGCCGGTGCCGCCGGTCGGGGTTGCCCGAACCTGGCCGGCTACCGATCGCGACCAAACGCGCGTTCGAACACCGACGACGCTACACGCCCCGCCGAAGTTGCTCGCAACAGCACTGCCGCCCCGGACGGACGGCGACAACCAGGCCACAAGCCCACCGACGCCGGACCGACGGGCCACGCCCGACCGCCCCCCGGACGGAGACAGCCAGCAGACACACCGATGAGAATGAAGGGAACCCGCGAGTCATTCCCGGCCCATCCCGTCGCGGCCGCGACGGTCCCCGGCCATGGTCTGCCGGCCCGGGGCCACGGAGAAGATCGAGGAGAACCGTATGAACATCGGCGCCGGCTACACGGGCGACGTCATCGTCGGCGGGCCCGCCGACGTGCGGGAACTGCCGGACCTCACGATCACCAAGGTGGCCGTCGGCCCCTTCGACAACAACTGTTACCTGCTGCGCTGCGCCGCCACCGGCGAGCAGCTCCTCATCGACGCGGCGAACGAGACGGGCACCCTGCTGCGCCTCATCGGGGACACCGGGCTGAGCACCGTGGTGACGACCCACCGCCACGGTGACCACGTCCAGGCGCTGGTGGACGTCGTGGCCGCCACCGGCGCCCGGACCATCGCGCATCCGCTGGACGCGCCCGAGATCCCCGTTCCGACGACCGACCCGGTCCAGGACGGCGACGAGGTGCGGGTCGGTGAGGTCACCCTGCGGGTCGTGCACCTGGTCGGGCACACGCCCGGCTCGGTCGCGCTGCTCTACGACCAGGGCGACGGTGCCCCGCACCTGTTCACCGGTGACTGCCTGTTCCCCGGCGGCCCCGGGAACACCTTCGGCGACGCGAAGGCCTTCAGCACGTTGATGGGCGACCTGGAAGCCAAGATCTTCCGCCCACTCCCGGACACGACGTGGATCTATCCAGGCCACGGAAAGGACACGACGCTCGGTGTCGAGCGCCCGCACCTGGCCGAATGGCGCGCCCGCGGCTGGTGACCGGACGCTGGTGACCGGGCTCAGCGGTCGGCTGTCACCCACGACGTGGGCGAGACGGCCGACCGGGGCCGGGGAAGCCACACCGCGGCACCCGCCCCCAACGTCTCGGGGTCGATACGACCCAGCTCGCGACGTCGCGCCGACGGCACCGCGCGCCACCGGGACGTGGTGGCGGGCTCCCGGCCTGGTTGGGCGATGCCGACGGCGAGGCCGCCGAGGATCCGCATGGCGCGACGCGCGTCGTGCGTCCGGCCGGCGGCGAGCTTGCGCAGGGCGAGCACGACAAGCTGCCCGACGTGCACGGCAAGCCAGCCGCGCCCCAGCGTCGCACGGTGCCGGCGAGCGTAGATCGCGGCGGAACGGCCCAGTTCGGCATACAACAAACCGGCCCGGCCGACGGTCCCGCCGCCCACATGGGCCACCTGGCATCGGTCGTCGGCCCAGCCGACCCTGCCCCCCGCCGCGTGCAGCCGGGCGAAAAGATCCGTCTCCTCGTAGTACATCCAGTAGGACGGATCAAATCCTCCCAGCCGCAGGAAGGCACTGGTACGGATCGCGAAGAACGCACCCACCGGGTAGCGGAGATCGGGCCAGCGGGCCACGGCCGCGGCCTCACCTCGCACCGCGACGTACGCGTTCGTTCGGGCGTTCGGCAGGACTGCCGTCCCCCGGCCGGGTCCCCCGTTCTCGGCACGCAGCGGAAATCCCAGGGCATCCGTCCCCGCCGGTACCGATGCAAGCAGCTCGGGCAACTGCTCGCAGGTCCGGGCCGGAACGGTCACATCGCTGTTGACGACAAGAATCCACTCGGGTCGCTCGGGGGCGGGGTCGCCCGTCGGCCGGAGCGATCCGTCCGCTGCCAGCGATCCCCGCACGGCGATGTTCACAGCCGTGCCATATCCGACATTCCCGTGCCCGTCGTATACTTCGACGCCGGCCGGCAGGCCCTCGTGCTCCGTTCCGCCCCGGTTCTCCACCAGGGTTACCCGGCATCCCGCGACACCGGCCAGTGCCGTCAGCAGACAGTGCAGCTGCGGCGATCCACCATAAGAAACAACGACTGCCAGAAAGTTGTGCATAGTCCGCCTTGGACGGGAGGGGACGGATTCAGGGCGCTCGGGCGATCCCTGCTGTGTCGAAACACTAACGTGAGCGTTGCCCGGGCGAGCACAGGACAATCGGCGCGTCACCCAGCCACTAATTCGTATCAATCATTTCCGGGTCTCCCGCCGGTCCGGCGGTGGCAGCCTGGGTCCGTCGCCGAATCCAGAGCTCCGAGCTTCCACCGCCGCCATCACCACCGCCACCGCCGCTACCGCCGCCGCTACCGCTACCGCCGCCGCTACCGCTGCCGCCGCCGCTGCCGCTGCCGCTGCCGCTGCCGCTGCCGAGCAAGAAGTAAGGATTTTGGCTGCTGAAACGACCCTGCTGGTTTATTCAGGCTGCGTGGGTGAGGTCGAGCCGGGTGAGGTGGGTGGCGCGGGTCCGGTCGAGGGGCTTGCCGGTCCAGTAGGCATCGAGCCGGATCATGTTGATCGCGGCTGCGGCGATGTTGTGTTCAAGGCTGGTCTTGGGCAGGCCGCGGTAGCGGGCGGTCCGGATGCCCGTGACGTGGGTGGTCTGGCGGATGGTGCCCTCGATCCCGGACCGGGCGGCGTAGCGGCGTTTCCACTCGTCGGTCGTCTGTTCGGCCCTCGCGGTGATGGTGGCTTCGTGGAGGGCACGGTCCCGGAGGGTGATGTGGCGCTGTTGGCCTTTCGTGCACAGGTCCCGGACCGGGCAGGGGCCGCAGGTCGATTTCGTCCAGGTCGCCACGATCACGTCGGTGGTGTGTTGGCGGCACGGGTTCCACGTCGAGCTGGTCTGG
>NZ_ADGX01000014.1 GCF_000177675.1 Parafrankia sp. EUN1f | reverse complement strand
GTCCGAGAGAATCACCGTGTCCGGCGAGCCGAGAGTGATCATCGGCTCGATGGCCAGCGCCACTCCCTCGACCAGCTTCAGACCGCGCCCAGGCCGGCCGTAGTTCAGCACGTGCGGCGGCTGGTGCATCTCCGTGCCGATGCCGTGACCGCCGTAGTGGTCCACGATGCCGTAGCCATGCGGGGTGATGTGGCGCTCCACCGCGTTGCTGATGTCGGTCAGTCTGCCGCCGAGCTGGGCGGCCGCCAGGCCCCGCCACAGCGCCTCGTCGCAGACCCGCAGCATGTCGAGCACCTCGGGGGCCACCTCGCCGACGGGGACGGTGATCGCCGAGTCGCCGTGCCAGCCGTCGACGATCGCTCCGCAGTCGATCGAGACGATGTCGCCCTCGCGCAGCACCCGCCGCCGGCTCGGGATCGCATGCACGACCTCGTTGTTCACCGAGCTGCAGATCGACGCGGGGTAGGGCGGGTGGGCGTAGCCCTTGAAGGACGGAATGCCTCCGTCGGCCCGGATCGTCTTCTCCGCGAGTTCGTCCAGATCGGCCGTGGTGACCCCGGGCGCGACCGCTTCCCTCAGCTTGGCCAGGGTTTTCGCGACGAGCAGCCCGGCCACTCGCATCTTGGCGATCTCAGATGCCGTCTTGATCTGGACATGCTCTCGTCGTGCCACGGTCTGACCGGTCCCGTCCTCAGTAGTGTTCGCCCTGTTCAGCAACCCAGCCGAGCCGTCAGTCCCACCGGGAGCGTGCCGCCACGGGGCAGGGCCGGCGGGCCCTGGCGGGCCGGCTCGGCTCCGCAGGCCCGGTCATCGCCTCCCTGAGCCGGGAGGCGAGCCACGCCCCGCGGAAACAGGCTTCCGCGCCGACAGGCCCCACCTCTTCCTCGACGATAACCGCCCGGAGCCGCCTCGACGGGGCCGCGGCCGAGTCCGGGCCGCCCGGTTCGTGACCGGGCGCCCCGCGCCGGTGCCGGATGCTCCAGGCCGAGCAGTCGGCCCGCCCATCCGCCGGCAGGGATCTACCGACGCGGATCAGTGGGCGTAGTGGCGTCAGTCGGCGTAGTGGCGCAGTGCGTCCAACGCGCGATCGGTCACGTTGTCCACCGGCCCGGTCGCGTCGATACCGATGAGAACGCCCTTGGCCGCGTAGTAGGCGACGAGCGGAGCTGTCTGCTCCGCGTACACCTCCAGCCGGTGGCGAACGGTCTCCGAACGGTCGTCGTCCCGCTGGAACAGCTCACCCGAGCAGCGGTCGCAGACCCCTTCGTCGCGGGGCGGATCGAAGTCGAGATGCCAGATGTGCCCGCAGTTGCGGCAGGTGCGGCGACCCGAGAGCCGACGCACCACCTCATCGTCGTCGACGACGAGCTCAAGCACGACGTCGAGGCGGGTGCCCATCTCGTCCAGCATGCCGCCGAGCACCTCGGCCTGTGGCACGTTGCGCGGGAAGCCGTCCAGGAGGAAGCCCTTGACCGCGTCGTCCTCGGCGAGCCGGTTGCGCACCATGCCGATGGTGATCTCGTCGGGGACGAGGTCGCCGGCATCCATGTAGGTCTTCGCCAGGACACCCAGCTCGGTGCCTTCGCGTACGTTCGCCCGGAAGATGTCACCGGTCGAGATCTTCGGAATGGACCTCGCCTGGGCTATGAAGGCGGCCTGCGTTCCCTTACCTGCACCGGGCGGTCCGACCAGTACGAGGCGCACTACCGGAGGAATCCTTCGTAGTTGCGCAGCATCAGCTGGCTTTCAATCTGTTTCACGGTTTCCAGCCCCACTCCCACCATGATCAGCACCGACGTACCAGCGAACGGGAAGGGCTGGTCCTTGGTCAGGTTGAGAAGCGCCAACGGCAACACCGTGATGACCCCCAGGAACAACGAGCCAGGGAGGGTGATGCGGGACAGCACGTGGTCCAGGTATTCGGCCGTCGGGCGGCCGGGCCGGATCCCCGGGATGAACCCGCCGTACTTCTTCATGTTGTCCGCGACCTCCGTCGGATTGAAGGTGATCGCGACGTAGAAGTACGTGAAGAAGATGATCAGCGCGCCGTAGGCCACGAGATAGAGCGGGTGGTCTCCGCGGGAGAGGTAGCGCTGCTCGAAATCCTGGAATGTCTGGTTGTTCCACACCTGGCCCAGCAGCTGCGGGAGCTGAAGGAGCGACGAGGCGAAGATGACCGGGATGATGCCGGCCTGGTTCACCTTGATCGGCAGATAGGTCGAGGTCCCGCCGTACATGCGGCGCCCGATGAGGCGCTTCGCGTACTGGACGGGGATTCGACGCTGCGACTGCTCGACGAAGATGACGAACACGACGATCGCGAGGCCCAGCAGGATCACCAGGCCGAAGACGAGGCCACCTGCGACCTGGAGGATGCGCCCGCCCTGCGAGGGCAGCTGCGCGGCGATCGAGGTGAAGATCAGCAGCGACATGCCGTTACCCACGCCGCGGGCCGTGATCAACTCACCCATCCACATGATGACCGACGTGCCGGCGGTCATCGTGATCACGATGGTGGCGATACGGAAGAGGCTGGTGTCCGGAATGATGGCGGCGCTGCAGCTCGGGAAGAGCCGACCGCTGCGCGCCAGCGCCACGATGCCGGTGGCCTGCAGAACCCCCAGCGCGATCGTCAGATAACGGGTGTACTGAGTGAGCTTCTGCTCACCCGAACTGCCTTCCTTCTTCAGCTGCTCAAGCCGCGGGATGACCACGACGAGCAGCTGGATGATGATGCTCGACGTGATGTACGGCATGATGCCGAGCGCGAAGATCGACAGCTGCAGGAGTGCGCCGCCGCTGAACAGGTTGATCAGCGAGTAGACGTTGCTGCTGTCCTCGCTGGCCGCGTCCAGACAGGAGTTCACCGCCGCGGTGGAGACGCCGGGCGACGGCATGACGCTGCCCAGCCGGAACAGGACGACGATGCCTGCGGTAAAGAGCAGCTTCTTCCGCAGGTCGGGCGTGCGGAAGGCCCGCGTGAAGGCGGTGAGCACGTCTCCTCCTGCTGTTCCTACGGCTGACGGGACGGCGCGGCGTTTGGTGCAGATCCGTTCGGTGCAGATCTCCGGCGGCCCTGGAAGCGGACCGTACGCGGTGAGGCGACTCTAACAGCACCTGAGGCTCACTCGTCCGGACATCACGCGCGGTAGGCACTGGTGTACCGGGAAGCCGGTGCGCAAACCACTGCCAAACCACGCCAAGCCCAAACCACTGCCGAGCCGGCGTGTGCCGGTATCCGTACAGTGGCCTGTCCTGCCCGGGTCACGCGGCGAGATGTGCTTACAACCACCTCGCCGCGCGGCCCGGCAAAGCACGAACGCCTCGGGACGGGCGTGGGTACGCCCGTCCCGAGGCGCTGTCAGACCTGGGTGACGCTGCCGCCGGCGGCCTCGATCTTCTGCTTGGCCGAGCCGGAGAAAGCATGCGCGGTGACCTGAACGGCCACGCCGATCTCCCCGTCGCCGAGGACCTTCACCAACGACTTCGAGCGGACGGCGCCAGCGGCCACCAACTCGTCGACGCCGACCGTGCCACCCTCGGGGAACAGCTCCTCGATCGTGGCGACGTTCACCACCTGGTACTCGGTACGGAAACGGTTACGGAAGCCCTTCAGCTTCGGAACCCGCATATGCAGTGGCATCTGGCCACCCTCGAAGCGGGCCGGAACCTGCTTGCGGGCCTTGGAACCCTTCGTACCACGCCCCGCGGTCTTTCCCTTGGAGCCCTCACCGCGGCCCACCCGCTGCTTCTTCTTGTGGGCACCAGGCGCCGGGCGAAGGTGATGGACCTTCAGCCCGAGCGCACGGGGCTCCTGGGCGCCGGCGGAATCCGCCTTCTCGAGCGTCTGCTCGGCCATCAGGAGTCCACCTCCTCGACCCGCACGAGATGGGTCACAGTAGCGATCATCCCACGAACCTCGGGACGATCCTCACGAACAGTGCTGCCGTTGATACGGCGCAGACCCAGCGTCCGCAGCGTCTCACGCTGGTTGCGGGTTCCGCCGATCTCGGAGCGGATCTGGGTGATGCGCAGCTTCGCCATTACGCACCGACCCCAGCCGCCCGCGCGCGAAGCATAGCCGGCGGAGCAACGTCCTCCAGCGGCAGCCCACGACGAGCGGCGATCTCCTCAGGCCGCATCAGCCCGCGCAGCGCCGCAACGGTCGCGTGCACGATGTTGATCGGGTTCGAGGACCCCAGCGACTTCGACAGCACGTCGTGCACGCCGGCGCACTCCAGCACCGCACGCACCGGGCCACCGGCGATGACACCGGTACCCGGCGAGGCCGGCTTGAGCAGCACGACGCCGGCGGCGTCCTCACCCTGCACCGGGTGCGGGATGGTGGAGCCGATCCGCGGGACCTTGAAGAAGTGCTTCTTGGCCTCCTCGACCCCCTTGGCGATGGCCGCCGGGACCTCCTTGGCCTTGCCGTAGCCGACGCCGACGGTCCCGTCCGCGTCGCCGACGACGACGAGCGCCGTGAAGCTGAAGCGGCGCCCACCCTTCACGACCTTCGCCACCCGGTTGATGGCGACGACCCGCTCGACATAAGCGGTCTTCTCCTGCGCCGGGCCACCGCCCGAACGGTCGCGGCGCTCGCGGCGGTCGGAACCGCCGGAGCCGCCTCCGCGGCGCTGCTGGCCTGGCATCTAGAACATCTCCCTAGTAGCTGTGGTCATCAGAAGTTCAGCCCGCCTTCGCGGGCCGCGTCCGCCAACGCGGCGATCCGGCCGTGGTAGGTGCGACCACCGCGGTCGAACACCACGGCGTCGATCCCGGCGGCGCGGGCACGCTCCGCGACGAGGCGGCCGACCTCGCGGGCCTTGGCGCTCTTGTCTCCCTCGGAGGCGCGCAGACCGTCCTCCAGCGTGGAGGCCGAGGCCAACGTGTGCCCGGCGACGTCGTCGATGACCTGGGCGTAGATGTGCCGCGAGGACCGGGTGACGACGAGACGCGGGCGGGCCGGGGTACCCGACACCTTCTTGCGCACACGGACGTGGCGGCGGAGCTTGGCCGTCCGCCGACGCGCGCTGGCGCTGAGGCTCACTGCCATGTCTGTCTACCTACTTCCCGGTCTTCCCGACCTTGCGGCGAACGACCTCGCCCTGGTACCGCACACCCTTGCCCTTGTAGGGGTCCGGCTTGCGCAGCCCGCGAATCTTGGCGGAGACCTCGCCGACCAGCTGCTTGTCGATGCCGTGCACGACGAAGCGGGTCGGGGTCTGCACCTCGAACCGGATGCCCTCGGGCGCCTTCACCGGAACCGGGTGGCTGTAGCCGAGAGCGAACTCCAGGTCCGAGCCCTTGGCCTGGACCCGGTAACCGACCCCGACGATCTCCAGGGTCTTCGAGTAACCGGCGGTGACCCCGACGACCATGTTGGAGACGAGCGTCCGGGTCAGGCCGTGCAGCGCGCGGCTGCGCCGCTCGTCGTTCGGCCGGCTGACGACGATCTGACCGTCCTCGCGGGCGACCTCGATCGGCTCGACGACAGTGTGGCTCAGAGTCCCCTTGGGGCCCTTCACCGTCACCGTCGGGCCCTCGAGAGTCACCTCGACGCCGCTGGGAACACTGATGGGCTGGCGCCCGATCCGTGACATCGTTCGCCTTCCTTACCAGACGTAGGCGAGGACTTCCCCGCCCACGCCCCGCTTGCCGGCCTGCCTGTCGGTCAGCAGCCCCGACGAGGTAGAGATGATTGCAACACCCAGGCCGCCAAGGACCTTCGGCAGGTTCGTCGACTTCGCGTACACGCGCAGACCCGGCTTGCTGATCCGCTTCACGCCCGCGATGGAACGCTCCCGGTTCGGGCCGTACTTGAGGTCGACGATCAGAGTCCTGCCGACCGCGCCCGCCGGTGCGTCCTCGACGTGCCAGCCGAGGATGTAACCCTCCTGCTGGAGGATCTCGGCGATGTGAGTCTTGATCTTGCTGTGCGGCATCACCACCCGGTCGTGATAAGCCCGGTTGGCGTTGCGGACACGGGTGAGCATGTCCGCGATCGGATCGGTCATCGTCATGGCTTGACGCCTTTCTCACGGCGGTTCCCGTCGCTCGCACCGGAGCCGGTCGGGCCTACCGCGATCGTGTGGGTACTACGAGGAGCTCGAGGTACTACCAGGAGCTCCGTCTGCTACCAGGAGCTCTTGGTCACGCCCGGCAGTTCGCCCCGGTGGGCCATCTGCCGCAGGCACACCCGGCACAGCCCGAACACCCGGTAGACCGAGCGCGGCCGGCCACACCGCTGGCAGCGGGTGTAGCCGCGCACGGCGTACTTGGGCTTGCGGGCGGCCTTCTCGACCAGCGCCTTCTTCGCCATCTCTCAGCTCTCCCGGAACGGGAAGCCCAGCGCGCGCAGCAGCGCCCGGCCCTCGTCGTCGTTGGTCGCGGTGGTCACGACCGTGATGTCCATACCGCGGACCCGGTCGATCTTGTCGATGTCGATCTCGTGGAAGATCGACTGCTCGGTCACACCGAACGTGTAGTTGCCCGCGCCGTCGAACTGCTTGGGCGACAGCCCGCGGAAGTCGCGAATGCGGGGCAGCGCGATCGAGACCAGGCGGTCGAGGAACTCCCACATCCGGTCACCGCGCAGGGTCACCTTCGCCCCGATGGGCTGGCCCTCGCGCAGCTTGAACTGGGCGATCGACTTCTTGGCCCGACGGATCGCCGGCTTCTGGCCGGTGATGGCCGCGAGGTCCCGGGTGGCTCCGTCGATCAGCTTCGCGTCCCGGGCGGCGTCGCCGACACCCATGTTGACGACGACCTTCACCACGCCTGGGATCTGCATGACGTTGCCGTAGGAGAACTGCTCCCGCAGAGCCGGGGAGATCTCCTCGCGGTACCGCTGCTTCAGCCGAGGGACCGGCCGGGCTTCCGTGGTCACACTCATGTCTCGTTTCCTAGCCTTGCGCCGGGGGCCTAGAGCTCGGCACCGGTGCGGCGCGAGATCCGGACCTTGGTGCCGTCCTCGTTGATGCGGTAACCGACACGGGTCGGCTTGCCATCCGACGGATCGACGATCATCACGTTGCTCACGTGGATCGGCGCTTCCTGGGTGACGATTCCCCCGGACTGCGAGCCACGCGCGCTCTGCTGGACCCGGGTGTGCTTCGTGATCCGGTTCGCGCCCTCGACGACGACCTTGTTCTGGTCGGGGAGAGCCCGGATGACCTTGCCCTTGAGACCCCGGTCCTTGCCAGTGATGATCTGGACCGTGTCGCCCTTCTTGATCTTCAAACCGGCCACGGTCTAGAGCACCTCCGGCGCCAGCGAAATAATCTTCATGAAACGCTTGTCCCGCAGCTCACGGCCGACCGGGCCGAAAATGCGGGTACCGCGGGGGTCTCCCCCGTCTCGGATGAGGACCGCCGCGTTCTCGTCGAACCGGATGTAGGAGCCGTCCGGCCGCCGCCGCTCCTTGGTGGTGCGCACCACGACCGCCTTGACCACGTCGCCGCGCTTCACGCCGGCGCCGGGCAGGGCGTCCTTCACCGTTCCGACGATGATGTCGCCGATCCCCGCGTAACGACGCCCAGAGCCGCCGAGAACCCGGATGCACAGAATCTCCCTGGCTCCGGTGTTGTCGGCGACCCGAAGTCGCGACTCCTGCTGAATCACTTTCCGCTCCTGATCACCCGTTGCCGCCGTTGCAATCCCTCGTACGAGGCGATGAGGGCCGCCCGTAGTGCGGCACCGCCTCGCGCCGGCACCCGGCCGGCCGTCCCCGTGGTCACGGCACCCTCGGGTCCGGATCCGGCGAGAGAATCCGGATCACTGCCGGGCCGATCACCGCTGGGTTGTGGTGGCGCGAACCCATCACGGCCACGCCACCACAGCCACCAGGCCGCCTCGGACCTACTTGGCCTTCTCGAGGACCTCGACGACCCGCCAGCGCTTGGTGGCCGACAGGGGCCGCGTCTCCATCAGCAGAACGCGGTCGCCGACACCGACGGTGCCGGCCTCGTCGTGCGCCTTGACCCTCTTCGTACGACGGATCGTCTTGCCGTAGAGCGGGTGCTGGACCCGGTCCTCGACCGCGACGACAACCGTCTTCTCCATCTTGTCGCTGATCACCAGGCCCTCACGCACCTTGCGGAAACCCCGCGCGGCGGCCTCGTCGGTGGCGGCAGCGGTGGTGCTGGTGGTGCTTTCCGTGCTCACTTCTTCTCCGCTCACTGCGCTCACGCCCGATCCGTGCCGGCGTCGTCCACCGCGACGGCCGGGTCGTCGCTCAGCCCGAGCTCCCGCTCGCGCATAACCGTGTAGATCCGCGCGATGTCCTGACGGATGTCGCGCAGCCGCCGGTTGTTACGCAGCTGACCAGTCGCGGCCTGGAACCGGAGGTTGAACAGCTCCTCCTTGGCCTCCCGCAACTTGTCCACCAGCTCGCCGGCGGACAGGGCACGCAGATCGTCCGCTGTCGTGACGGCCATCAGGCACCACCCTCACGGGTCACGAAACGGCACTTCATCGGCAGCTTGTGGATGGCGCGGCGCATCGCCTCACGGGCGACGGGCTCCGCGACACCGGACAGCTCGAACATGATGCGCCCGGGCTTGACGTTGGCGACCCACCACTCCGGCGAGCCCTTACCGGAACCCATCCGGGTCTCGGCCGGCTTCTTGGTCAGCGGACGGTCCGGGTAGATGTTGATCCAGACCTTTCCACCACGCCGGATGTGCCGGGTCATCGCGATACGGGCCGACTCGATCTGCCGGTTCGTCACGTAGGCCGGCTCCAAGGCCTGGATCGCGTATTCGCCGAAGGCGATCCTCGTGCCGCCCTTGGCCGCGCCCGTCCGCTTGGGGTGGTGCTGCTTGCGGTGCGCGACCTTCCGGGGAATGAGCATGTTTCCTAACCCTCCGCCTTCTCCGGCGCGCCCTGGGCCTCGGCGACCACCGGGGCCGACGTCACCTCGGGCACAACCGCCTCGGGCGCCGCCGGGCTGGCCGGCGTGCTCTCGGTCGCGGTCTTCTCGCCCGAGGTCTTCTCGCCCGACGCCTTCTCCGCCGCCGAGCCACCGGCTCCGCCGCTGCCGCCACGACCGCGGCGCTCACCCGCGCGGGCAGCCGCCCGGCCGGCGTCCGTACCGCCCTGCGTGGTACCCGACGAACCCGAGCGCGGGCCGCGGCGCGGACGGTCGCGACGCTGCTGACGAAGCAGCGCCTCCTGCGCCTCCCGCTCCGCGCGGCTCTGGACGACGTCGCCCTTGTAGATCCAGACCTTCACGCCGATGCGGCCGAAGTTCGTCCTGGCCTCGTAGAAGCCGTAGTCGATGTCCGCGCGCAGCGTGTGCAGCGGCACCCGGCCCTCGCGGTAGAACTCCGACCGGCTCATCTCGGCGCCGCCCAGGCGGCCCGAGCACTGGACCCGGATGCCCTTCGCGCCGCCCTTCATCGCCGACTGCATCGCCTTGCGCATCGCACGCCGGAAGCTGACCCGGCTGGACAGCTGCTCGGCGACGCCCTGGGCGACAAGCTGCGCGTCGGTCTCGGGGTTCTTGACCTCGAGGATGTTGAGCTGCACCTGCTTGCCGGTGAGCTTCTCCAGGTCACCGCGGATGCGGTCGGCCTCGGCGCCACGACGACCGATCACGATGCCCGGGCGGGCGGTGTGGATGTCCACCCGCAGCCGGCCCTGGGTGCGCTCGATGTCGACGCGGCTGATGCCGGCCCGCTCCATACCGCGGGACATCATCTTGCGGATCTTGACGTCCTCACCGACGTACGCCTTGTACTGCTTGTCGGCGTACCAGCGGGAGGTGAACTCCGACGTGATGCCAAGTCGGAACCCGTGCGGGTTTACCTTCTGCCCCACTACCGGGCCCTCCTTGTCGTCCTGGCGCCGGCGCCCGTCGCGACCGGTTCCCGGCTCTCCACCACGACCGTGATGTGGCTGGTGCGCTTGCGGATCCGGTACGCACGGCCCTGCGCGCGGGGCCGGATGCGCTTGAGCGTCGGCCCCTCGTCGACGTAGGCCGCGCTGATCCACAGCGTCGCCGGGTCCAGGGAGTGGTTGTTCTCGGCGTTCGCCACCGCGCTCGCGACGACCTTGTAGACGTCGGTGCTCGCCGCCTGTGGGGCGAACCGCAGGATGTCGAGCGCCTCGCCAGCCGACCGGCCGCGGACCAGGTCGACGACCCGGCGCGCCTTGGTCGGGGAGGTGTGGACGTACCGGGCGGTCGCCTTGGCTCCGGGCAGGCCGGCGCGGGTCAGGCCCTCGACGAGGTCGTCAGCCACGACGTGACCTCCGGTCCTCCTTGACGTGCCCGCGGAACGTGCGCGTCGGCGCGAACTCGCCAAGCTTGTGCCCGACCATGCCCTCGGTGATGAACACCGGGACGTGCTTGCGGCCGTCGTGCACGGCGATGGTGTGGCCCAGCATGTCGGGGATCACGGTCGAGCGTCGCGACCAGGTCCTGATGACGTGCTTGGTGCCCTTCTCGTTCTGGGCGTCCACCTTCTTGAGCAGGTGGTCGTCGACGAACGGGCCCTTCTTAAGACTGCGTGGCATGGCTGTGTCTCCTCCTTCCTGCTCAGTGGTGGGGGTGGATCGAGGTGGCCGGCACGCTCATTGTTACCGCCGCCTGTTCTGCTTGCGCCGACGCACGATCATCGCGTCGCTGGACTTCTTGGTCCGCCGGGTCCGACCCTCGGGACGGCCCTTCGGGTTGACCGGGTGGCGACCACCGGAGGTCTTGCCCTCACCACCACCATGCGGGTGATCGACCGGGTTCATGGCGACACCGCGCACGGTGGGCCGACGGCCCTTCCAGCGCATACGGCCGGCCTTGCCCCAGTTGATGTTGCTCTGCTCGGCGTTGCCCACCTCGCCGACGGTCGCGCGGCAGCGCACGTCGACGTTGCGGATCTCACCGGAGGGCATCCGGAGCTGGGCGTACGGACCGTCCTTGGCGACGAGCTGCACACTGGCGCCGGCGCTGCGGGCGATCTTGGCGCCGCCGCCGGGGCGCAGCTCGATCGCGTGCACCACGGTGCCGGTCGGGATGTTACGCAGCGGCAGGGCGTTGCCCGGCTTGATGTCGGCGCCGACGCCCGAGCTCACCATGTCGCCCTGGCGCAGCTTCACCGGGGCGAGGATGTAGCGCTTCTCGCCGTCCAGGTAGTGCAGCAGCGCGATGCGCGCGGTGCGGTTCGGGTCGTACTCGATGTGCGCGACCTTGGCCGGCACGCCGTCCTTGTCCCGACGGAAGTCGATGAGCCGGTAGGCGCGCTTGTGGCCACCACCCTGGTGCCGGGTGGTGATCCGCCCGTGAACGTTACGACCGCCCTTGGAGTGCAGCGGCCGGACGAGGGACTTCTCGGGGTGATCACGGGTGATCTCGACGAAGTCTGCGACGCTCGACCCACGGCGCCCCGGCGTCGTCGGCTTGTACCTACGAATACCCATGCTCTACTTCCGATCCGACGCCGGGCTGTGCGGCACCCGGGTGAGCCCCACGCGGGTGTCAGGCACCGGGGCCTCCGAAGATCTCGATGGTGTCACCGGGCGCGAGGCTCACGAGCGCACGCTTGGTGGCCGGGCGGTGTCCCCAGCCGGACTTCGTCCGCTTGCGCTTGCCCTGCCGGTTGATCGTGTTGACGCTGGTGACCCGCACGTTGAAGATCTTCTGCACGGCGAGCTTGATCTGCGTCTTGTTGGCGTCGGGGCGGACGATGAACGTGTAGACGTTCTCGTCGAGCAGGCCGTAGCTCTTCTCGGAGACGACCGGGCGAAGAATGATGTCACGCGGGTCGGGGATCACTTGTCCTCCTGCTCGCCAGCCGGGCTGCCGGCCAGGCTGCCGTTGTCAGCCGCCGGACGGGAGCCACGCGCGAGGAACGCGGCGAGCGCGCCCTCGGTGAACACCACGTCGTCGCTCACCAGCACGTCGTACGTGTTGAGCTGGCCCGGGTCGAGCAGGTGCACGGCCGCGACGTTGCGCAGGCTGAGCCACGTCTGCTCGTCCGAACGCTGCGCGACGACCAGCACCCGGCGGGCGTCGACCAGGCTGGTCAGCGCCTTGAAGGCGGCCTTGGTCGACGGCGCGTCGCCGGCGACCAGCGAGGACACCACGTGCACCCGGTCGTTGCGGGCCCGGTCGGACAGGGCACCGCGCAGCGCGGCGGCCTTCATCTTCTTGGGCGTGCGCTGGTCGTAGTTGCGCGGCTTCGGGCCATGGACGACGCCACCACCGGTGAACTGCGGCGCCCGCAGCGAACCCTGGCGGGCGCGACCGGTGCCCTTCTGGCGGTACGGCTTGCGGCCACCACCGCGAACCTCGCCCCGGGTCTTGGTGTCGTGCGTGCCCTGCCGCGCCGCGGCGAGCTGCGCCACCACGACCTGGTGGATGAGCGGCACGTTGAGCGGCACGTCGAAGACGGCACCCGGCAGCTCGACGCTGCCCGCGTCGCCACCCGCCGGCGCGTGCACCGGGACCGTGCGGTCGACCGGCGCGTCCACCTCGGCGGAGTCTTCCTTCGTCACTGTTGCCGTCGCGCTCATGCCGAGGCCTCCTCAGCGGTGCCAGCGGTCGCACCTTCGGCCACCGGAGCGAGCGGCTCCGGCGCGGGCCGCTTGGCCGCGCTGCGCACGAAGACCAGACCGCCGTCGGGGCCGGGGACCGCACCCTTGATCAGCAGAAAACCACGCTCGGTGTCCACGGCGTGGATGGTCAGCCCGGCCACGGTGACCCGGGCGTGCCCCATCCGACCGGCCATCCGCAGGCCCTTGAAGACCCGGCCCGGGGTGGCACAGCCACCGACCGATCCCGGGGAGCGGTGCTTGCGCTCGACGCCGTGACCGGCGCCCAGGCCCTTGAAGCCGTGCCGCTTCATGACACCGGCGAAGCCCTTGCCCTTGGAGGTGCCGGTGACGTCGACGACCTGACCGGCGTCGAACAGCTCACCGGTCAGCTCCTGGCCGGCCCGGTAGTTGCCGGCGTCCGCCGTGCGGAGCTCCACCAGATGCCGCCGGGGGGTGACCCCGGAGGTCTCGAAGTGGCCTCGCAGCGGCTTGTTGATCCGACGCGGGTCGATCTCGCCGAAGCCGAGCTGGACGGCGGAGTAGCCGTCGTTGTCTGTCGTCTTGACCTGGGTCACGACGTTGGGGCCGGCCTGAATGACGGTGACCGGCACGACGCGGTTGTTCGCGTCCCATACCTGGGTCATCCCGAGCTTGGTGCCCAGGAGCCCTCTGTAATTGCGGTTGAGCATGACTGGCGCCGGCCCCTCTTACAGCTTGATCTCGATGTCCACGCCGGCGGGCAGGTCGAGGCGCATCAGCGAGTCGACCGTCTTCGGCGTCGGGTCAAGGATGTCGATCAGCCGCTTGTGCGTCCGCATCTCGAAGTGCTCGCGGCTGTCCTTGTACTTGTGCGGCGACCGGATGACGCAGTAGACGTTCTTCTCCGTCGGCAGCGGCACCGGACCCGCGACCTGCGCACCGGTACGCGTCACGGTCTCGACGATCTTCCGCGCCGAGCTGTCGATGACCTCGTGGTCATAGGCCTTGAGCCGGATGCGGATCTTCTGTGCCGCCATGGTGGGCTTCGCCTGTCCTGTCTGTCTCGTCCGGCCGGTATCACTACCGGGTCCCCGTCGACCTGTCCGGCGCTGCGCGGCGCGGGCTGCCGTCGGGATCGACGGCAGCCCGGCCGGGCCGGATTCGTGCCGGGTGTACCGCCTTGTCTGACGCCTATCGGTTCCGCAGCGCGGCCCGCAGGCAACTTCCGAGCCCGGTCTCGCACTGACCCGGGGCGATCGGAGTCGCCCCGGCGTGCCGCCGGGCAGCAATAGCGGGCGGCGGGGCCCCGTGGAGGCACCCGCCGCCCGCCGTTACTACTTGATGACCTTCAGAACCTGGCCCGCACCGACGGTCCGGCCACCCTCGCGGATGGCGAAGCGCAGACCTTCCTCCATGGCGATCGGCTGGATGAGCTCGACCGTCATCTCGGTGTTGTCGCCCGGCATGACCATCTCGGTGCCCTCGGGGAGGGTCACGACGCCGGTCACGTCGGTGGTGCGGAAGTAGAACTGCGGCCGGTAGTTCTTGAAGAACGGCGTGTGCCGGCCACCCTCGTCCTTGTTGAGGATGTAGACGCGCGCCTCGAACACCGTGTGCGGGGTGATCGACTTCGGCTTGACGATGACCTGGCCGCGCTCGACGTCCTCGCGCTTGATGCCACGCAGGAGCAGACCGACGTTGTCACCGGCCTGGCCCTCGTCGAGCAGCTTGCGGAACATCTCGACGCCGGTCACGGTCGTCGTCGTGGTCGCGTCCTTGATACCGACGATCTCGACGGTCTCGTTGACCTTGACGATTCCACGCTCGATACGGCCGGTGACGACCGTGCCACGACCGGTGATCGTGAAGACGTCCTCGATCGGCATGAGGAACGGCCGGTCGATGTCACGCTCGGGCTCGGGGATGGACGCGTCCACCGCCGCCATGAGCTCGAGGAGCTTCGCGCCCCACTCCTTGTCGCCCTCCAGCGCCTTGAGCGCGGAGACGCGGATGACCGGCACGTCGTCGCCGGGGAACTCGTAGGTGTTCAGGAGCTCCCGGACCTCGAGCTCGACGAGCTCGAGGATCTCCTCGTCGTCGACCATGTCGGCCTTGTTCAGCGCGACGACGATGTACGGCACGCCGACCTGGCGGGCGAGGAGCACGTGCTCCTTCGTCTGCGGCATCGGGCCGTCGGTCGCCGAGACCACCAGGATCGCGCCGTCCATCTGCGCGGCACCGGTGATCATGTTCTTGATGTAGTCGGCGTGGCCGGGGCAGTCGACGTGCGCGTAGTGCCGCGCGTCGGTCTGGTACTCGACGTGCGCGATCGAGATCGTGATACCGCGGGCCTTCTCCTCCGGCGCCTTGTCGATCTGGTCGAACGGCGTGAAGGGGTTGAGGTCCGGGTGCGCGTCGTGCAGAACCTTGGTGATGGCCGCAGTCAGCGTCGTCTTGCCATGGTCGATGTGACCGATGGTGCCGATGTTGACGTGCGGCTTGGTCCGCTCGAACTTCTGCTTCGCCACTGGTGTCCCTCCAAGGACGGGTGGTGTCGTGCTGGTGTAGTCGTCAGTGGTGCCGGCAGCCCGGCCCCCGGAGCGTTGTTACTCGCCCCTTGCCTTCGCGATGATCTCCTTGGCGACGTTCGCGGGAACCTCGGCATAGGAGTCGAACTGCATCGAGTAACTCGCCCGACCGGAGGTCTTCGAACGCAGGTCGCCGACGTACCCGAACATCTCCGAGAGCGGGACCAGAGCCTTGACGATGCGGGAACCGCCCCGCTCGTCCATCGCCTGGATCTGCCCACGGCGTGAGTTCAGGTCGCCGATCACGTCACCCATGTGGTCCTCGGGTGTCGTGACCTCGACCGACATCAGCGGCTCGAGGATGACCGGGTCAGCCTTGCGCGCCGCGTCCTTGAAGGCCATCGAGCCGGCGATCTTGAAGGCGAGCTCCGAGGAGTCCACCTCGTGGAACTGACCGTCCCGCAGGGTGACCTTGACGTCCACCAGCGGGTAGCCGGCCAGGACGCCGAACTCCATGGCCTCCTGGCAGCCGGCGTCCACCGAGGGGATGAACTCCTTGGGGATGCGACCGCCGGTGACCTTGTTCGAGAACTCGTAACCGCCGCCGTCGCCGCCGGAAGGCTCGAGGTCGATGATCACGCGAGCGTACTGACCGGAGCCACCCGTCTGCTTCTTGTGGGTGTAGTCGACCTTCTCCACCTTGCGGCGGATGGTCTCCCGGTAGGCCACCTGCGGCTTGCCGACGTTGGCCTCGACACCGAACTCGCGGCGCATCCGGTCGACCAGGACGTCGAGGTGCAGCTCGCCCATCCCGGCGATGACCGTCTGGCCGGTCTCCTCGTCGGTGCGGACCTGGAAGGTCGGGTCCTCTTCGGCGAGACGCTGGATCGCGGTGCCCAGCTTCTGCTGGTCGGCCTTGGTCTTCGGCTCGATGGCGACGTCGATGACCGGGGCAGGGAAGATCATCGACTCGAGGATGACCGGCGAGTTCGGGTCGCACAGCGTGTCACCGGTGGTGGTGTTCTTCAGGCCCACCACGGCGACGATCTGGCCGGCGCCCGCGCCCTCGCGGTCCTCCCGGTGGTTGGCGTGCATCTGGAGGATGCGGCCGATCCGTTCCTTGCGGTCCTTGGTCGAGTTCAGGACCGCGGAACCACCACTGATCTTGCCGGAGTACACCCGGATGTAGGTCAGCTTGCCGACGTACGGGTCCGACATGATCTTGAAGGCGAGAGCGGAGAACGGCTCGTCCTCGTCGGCCCTGCGGACGACCTCGGTGTCCTCGTTACCGACCGCGTGGCCGATGACGGAGCCGATGTCGGTCGGCGAGGGCAGGAAGTCGATGACCGCGTCAAGCATGGGCTGGACGCCCTTGTTCTTGAACGCGGAACCGCAGAGGACCGGGTTGACCTTGCTGCTGACGGTCGCCCGCCGCAGCGCCGCCATGAGCTGCTCCTCGCTGGGCTCGACGCCCTCGAGGTAGAGCTCCATGAGCTCGTCGTCGTTCTCGGAGACCGTCTCGACCAGCTTCTCCCGCCACTCCTGCGCGGCTTCGGCGTGGTCCTCGGGGATGTCGACCGTCTCGTACGAGGCGCCCTTGTCCTCGGTGTGCCAGAGCAGGCCCTTCATGCGGATCAGGTCGATCACGCCACGGAAGTCGGCCTCGACGCCCCAGGGCAGCTGGATGACGGCGGGCGTCGCGTCCAGCCGGTCGATCATCATGTCGACACAGCGGTGGAACTCGGCGCCGACCCGGTCCATCTTGTTGACGAACGCGATCCGCGGGACGTCGTAGCGGTCGGCCTGCTTCCACACCGTCTCGCTCTGCGGCTCGACGCCGGCGACGGCGTCGAACACGGCAACCGCTCCGTCGAGGACCCGCAGCGACCGCTCCACCTCGACGGTGAAGTCGACGTGGCCCGGAGTGTCAATGATGTTGATGGTGTGATCGCGCCACGAGCAGGTGGTGGCGGCGGAGGTGATGGTGATCCCCCGCTCCTGCTCCTGCTCCATCCAGTCCATCGTGGCGCCACCCTCGTGGACTTCACCGATCTTGTAGTTCACACCGGTGTAGTAGAGGATCCGCTCGGTGGTCGTGGTCTTGCCCGCGTCGATGTGGGCCATGATCCCGATGTTGCGGGTCGCGGCCAGCGCGGCACGTACGTCAGCAGCCATGATGAGTTACCAGCGGTAGTGGGCGAAGGCCTTGTTGGACTCCGCCATCTTGTGGGTGTCCTCCCGGCGCTTCACGCTTGCGCCGAGGCCGTTGCTCGCGTCGATCAGCTCGTTCATCAGACGCTCGGTCATCGTCTTCTCACGACGGCCACGGGCGTACCCGACGATCCAGCGCAGAGCCAGCGTCGTGCTGCGGCCCGCGCGGACCTCGACCGGCACCTGGTAGGTGGCGCCACCGACCCGGCGGCTGCGCACCTCAAGGGTGGGCTTGACGTTGTCCAACGCGCGCTTGAGCGTGACGACCGGGTCGTTGCCGGTCTTGTTCTTGGCGCCCTCGAGCGCACCGTAGACGATGCGCTCCGCCACCGACTTCTTGCCGCTCAGCAGCACCTTGTTGACCAGAGCGGTCACCAGCGGCGAGCCGTAGACCGGGTCGACGACGACGGCGTGCTTGGGCGCGGGCCCCTTGCGCGGCATCAGCCCTTCTCCTTCTTCGCGCCGTAGCGGCTGCGAGCCTGCTTCCGGTTACGGACGCCCTGCGTGTCGAGAGCGCCACGGACAATCTTGTAGCGAACGCCCGGAAGGTCCTTCACTTGGCCACCGCGCACCAGGACGATCGAGTGCTCCTGCAGGTTGTGACCAACCCCGGGGATGTAGGCGGTGACCTCGATCCCGCTGTTCAGCCGGACGCGAGCGACCTTGCGCAGCGCCGAGTTCGGCTTCTTGGGCGTGGTCGTGTAGACGCGGGTGCACACGCCACGACGCTGCGGGCTCCCCTTGAGTGCCGGGGTCTTGGTCTTCTCGACCTTGTCCTGCCGGCCCTTGCGGACCAACTGCTGGATCGTGGGCAACGCCGCTCCCGTTCCTTCGTGCCTCGTCGTACTCGTCGGCAGCCATCCCGGATGGCCGGCCTGTCTGCCTGCTGTGTAACGGTGCCGCTCCTGGCCGTCTGGCACGGAGTGTGAGCGCCGGTGTGCCCCTCTGCCGACCCACGCGGTCGGGCGTGTCGCGCCTTCCGAACGATTCGGATGAACCGAACTGTCCCAGAAGGAGCGCGCCCACCCGACTGCCAGTCGGCCCGAACCTGACAGTCACCGACGGCTGCCTGATCACCTGACCGCCTGGTTCACGCGGACCTCAGTCCAGCAGGAACCCACCGGTTGGTTCTCGGCGCCACGGCGCCACGACAGGGCGCAGGACACACGCCGGAGCCACGTGGGCTCCAGCCACAGGCACCAACATTACTCCACGCCCGCGTCAAGTGTCGAACGGGGTATCAGCCGACGACCACGACACCCGGGATCGGGCAACCGACGCCCTGGCCTGCGGCTTCTCCGTCCACCGCAAGGCCCACACCGATGGGTCCGATCATCGGTGCGCTACCGGTGTCTTTCTGCCGTGTTGCCCGCGAGTGTTGTTGGAATGTTTGCGGCCGGCGCTCTCATCCCTGCCGTCGCAGACGGTCATCCCGGTCGTTGCCGACGGGCGTCGACTCGCGGCATCCGTCGCGACTCGCCGAATCGGTCCCAGCTCAGCGTTGCTACCGGGCAAGACCCGAGGATCTTGGCCGTCAGAACAGCCGAAATCCTCAACCTTTGCCTGGCAGCTGCCGCTGCCGGCCGCAGCGGCGGCAGCGGCAGCGGCAGCGGCAGCGGCAGCCACGGTGGCGGCTCGACACCCTCTCCTGCGACCGTGAGCCTCGAGTTCTCGCCCAGCCCGTTGGAAGGCCGGCGGGCCTCGAGGTGAAGGATGGCGCCGTGCGCAGCTCTCCACCGTTTCCCGCCACCTCCGAGCCACCGACCGCCGCCCCCACGCCCGGCACGGCCGACACGGCCGACACGGCCAGCACGGCCGGCTCGGCCAGCACGGTCGGCGCAGGCGACACGGCCGGCGCAGGCGACACGCACGGCCAGGCAACCCGCCGGCGGGAGCTGCCGACCCGGCCCAGCCGTGCGGAGGTGCTCGCCGCCTACGGCAGGACCGTCCCCGACCTCGTCGGCCCCGAGACCCGGGTGCTGCTGTGCGGCATCAACCCGTCCCTGGAGTCCGGGGCGACCGGATTCCATTTCGGGACGCCGAGCAACCGGCTGTGGCCGGTCCTGCACCTGGCCGGATTCACCCCCCGGCGGCTGCATCCGTCGGAGACCGACGAACTGCGCTCCTGCGGCATCGGCATCACCAACCTGGTGCACCGGGCGACGGCGCGTGCCGACGAGATCGACGACGACGAGGTGCGGGCGGGCGTGGCGACCCTCACCGTGCTGGTGGAGCGGGTCCAGCCGGAGTGGGTGGCGTTCCTGGGCCTGGCCGCCTACCGCATCGGCTTCGGCCGGCGGTCGGCGAAGGTGGGCCGGCAGGCGGAGCGCCTCGGCCCGGCCGGCGTCTGGCTGCTGCCGAACCCCAGCGGCCTCAACGCCCACTACCAGCTTCCGGACCTGGTGCGCGTCTACAGCGAGCTGCGCGAGGCGGTGAGCGGGTCAGGACCTCTCCCGCCCGGCTGAACCGCCGAGGCTCTCCACCGTCACGGTGGGATAGGGATTGGCCAGCCGGCCGAGATCCGAAGCGTCGCCGGTGAGGATCACACCACCGCCGGCCTCGACCGCGGCGGCACCGCGTGCGCGTCGGCGAGATACCGGGAACCGAGCCCGGCCTGGGCCAGCACCGCGCCGACGAGCCGGGCCATCGAGCGGTCCGTGTCGCGCAGGCACAGCGCCTCGGCATCCCGGGCGAGCAGGGCGTCCACCGCCACGCTGCGGCCCGCGCCGCGGTAGAGCTCGGCCAGGACAGCGGAGGGCACGACGACGTCACGGCCGAGCCGGGCCGCCGCCCGCAGACAGTTCCGGACCTGAGCACGGCTGCGGTGGTCGCGCTGGAGCAGCGCGTTGTGATCCCACCCCGAGCACACGCCCTTGACGCGCCCAGGAACGCGAACGGCCCGGCAGGCCCACCTGATGTGGGCCTGCCGGGCCGTGCCGCGTCAGACCGGCCGGGCGGGCTGGTCAGCCCGCCCGGAGCGGATCAGCGGTAGTCGCCGGAGCTGCGGTAGTCGAACTCGTCCAGCGGGACGGCCTGGCCGGAGCCGGCGCCGAACGCGCCGTACTCGACCGAGCCGCCGTCGTCGTAGCCGCTGACGGAGTACATCGCCGCGCGCGCCTCGTCGGTCGGCTCCACCCGGATGTTGCGGTACCGGGAGATACCGGTACCCGCCGGGATGAGCTTTCCGATGATGACGTTCTCCTTGAGGCCGACCAACGAGTCCGAGCGGGCGTTGATCGCCGCGTCGGTGAGCACCCGGGTGGTCTCCTGGAAGGACGCCGCCGACAGCCACGACTCCGTGGCGAGCGAGGCCTTGGTGATACCCATGAGCACCGGGCGGGCCGAGGCCGGCTGGCCGCCGGTCTCCACCACGCGGCGGTTCTCACTCTCGAACCGGGCCCGCTCGACGAGCTCGCCGGGCAGCAGCGCGGTCTCCCCCGACTCCAGCACGTTCACCCGCTTGAGCATCTGGCGGATGATGATCTCGATGTGCTTGTCGTGGATCGACACACCCTGCGACCGGTACACCTCCTGCACCTGGTCGACCAGGTGCAGCTGCACCTGGCGCGGGCCGAGGATGCGCAGCACCTCGTGCGGGTCGACGGCACCGTCGATGAGCTGGGCGCCGACATCGACCCGCTCACCCTCACGGACCCGCAGCCGGGAGCGGCGGGACACCGGGTAGGCGATCTCCTCGCTGCCGTCGTCGGGGACGATGACGACCTTGAAGGTCTTCTCCGTCTCCTCGATCTTGACCCGGCCGACCACCTCGCTGATCGGAGCCTTGCCCTTGGGGCTACGGGCCTCGAACAGCTCGACGACTCGGGGCAGACCCTGGGTGATGTCGTCACCGGCGACACCGCCCGAGTGGAAGGTACGCATCGTCAGCTGCGTACCCGGCTCACCGATCGACTGGGCGGCGACGATACCGACGGCCTCGCCGACGTCCACCAGCTTGCCGGTGGCGAGCGAGCGGCCGTAGCACTGCGCGCAGACGCCCATCCGCGACTCGCAGGTGAGCGCGGAGCGCACCCGCACCGTCTCGATGCCGGCCTCGATGATCTGGCCGATGACCACGTCACCCGCGTCGGCCCCGGCCGGGACGACGACCTCGCCCTGGGCGTCGACGGCGTCGGAGGCCAGCGTGCGGGCGTACGCGGAGGTCTCCGCGTAACGGTCGCGCACCAGCGTTCCGTCCGGGCCCTTGCGCGCGATCCGGGTGAGGATGCCACGCTCGGTGCCACAGTCGTCATCGCGGACGATGACGTCCTGGCTGACGTCGACCAGACGGCGGGTCAGGTAGCCGGAGTCGGCGGTCCGCAGGGCGGTGTCCGCGAGACCCTTACGGGCACCGTGCGTCGAGATGAAGTACTCGAGCACGGTGAGGCCTTCGCGGAAGTTCGCCTTGATCGGCCGCGGGATGATCTCACCCTTGGGGTTGGAGACCAGACCACGCATACCGGCGAGCTGCCGGATCTGCATCATGTTTCCGGCGGCCCCGGAGTTGACCAGCGTGTAGACCGGGTTGGTCTCCGGGAAGTTCGCCTCCATGGCCTCGGCGATCTTGTTCGTCGCCTCGGTCCAGATCTGAACCAGCTCGCTGCGGCGCTCCTCGTCGGAGAGGAAACCGCGGTCGAACTGCTTCTGCACCCGGTCGGCCCGCTGCTCGTACTCGTCGAGGATCTCGCCCTTGTTCGGCGGGGCGATGACGTCCTCGATCGCGACCGTCACACCGGACCGGGTGGCCCAGTAGAAGCCGGCGCTCTTGAGGGCGTCCAGCGTCGCCGCCACCTGGATCTTCGGGTACCGCTCGGCCAGGTCGTTGACGATCGCGGCCTGTGCCTTCTTGTTCAGCTGGGCGTTGATGAAGGGGTAGCCCTCCGGCAGCGCCTCGTTGAGCAGGCAGCGCCCGAACGTGGTCTCCAGGGTGAACGGGTCACCCGGCAGCCAGTCCGCCGGCGGCACCCAGTCGGTCGGCGGCGTGCTCTCCCGCAGCCGCACCTGAATGCGGGCCTGCAGCTGGATCTCACGCGCGTCGAAGGCCATCTGCGCCTCGGCCACGCCGGAGAAGTACCGACCCTCGCCCACGGCACTGTCGGCCATCCGGGACAGGTGGAACACCCCGGTGACCATGTCGAGGCTGGGCATGGCCAGCGGACGTCCCGACGCCGGCGACAGGATGTTGTTGCTCGACAGCATCAGGATCCGCGCCTCGGCCTGCGCCTCGGCGGACAGCGGCAGGTGCACCGCCATCTGGTCACCGTCGAAGTCGGCGTTGAAGGCGGTGCAGACCAGCGGGTGGATCTGGATCGCCTTGCCCTCGACCAGCTGCGGCTCGAACGCCTGGATGCCGAGCCGGTGCAGGGTCGGCGCCCGGTTGAGCAGCACGGGGTGCTCGGTGATGACCTCTTCGAGCACGTCCCACACGACGGGGCGGGCCCGCTCGACCATGCGCTTCGCCGACTTGATGTTCTGCGCGTGGTTGAGGTCGACCAGCCGCTTCATCACGAACGGCTTGAACAACTCCAGCGCCATCTGCTTGGGCAGGCCGCACTGGTGCAGCTTCAGCTGCGGGCCGACGACGATGACCGAACGGCCGGAGTAGTCGACTCGCTTGCCGAGCAGGTTCTGGCGGAACCGGCCCTGCTTGCCCTTGAGCATGTCGGACAGCGACTTGAGCGGACGGTTGCCGGGCCCGGTGACGGGCCGGCCGCGGCGGCCGTTGTCGAACAGCGCGTCGACGGCCTCCTGCAGCATCCGCTTCTCGTTGTTGACGATGATCTCGGGCGCGCCGAGGTCGAGCAGCCGCTTCAGCCGGTTGTTCCGGTTGATGACCCGGCGGTACAGGTCGTTCAGGTCGGACGTCGCGAACCGGCCACCGTCGAGCTGCACCATCGGGCGCAGGTCCGGCGGGATGACCGGGACGCAGTCCAGCACCATCCCCATCGGGGAGTTGCGGGTGTTGAGGAACGCCGACACGACCTTGAGCCGCTTGAGCGCACGGGCCTTCTTCTGCCCCTTGCCGCTGCGGATGGTCTCGCGCAGCGACTCCGCCTCGGAGGCCAGGTCGAACTCGGCGAGCCGGCGCTGCAGCGCCTCGGCGCCCATGCCGCCCTCGAAGTACTGGCCGAACCGGTCGCGCAGCTCGCGGTAGAGCAGCTCGTCCGGCTCCAGGTCCTGGACCTTCATGTTCTTGAAGCGCTCGAAGACCCGCTCGAGGTCGTCGATCTTGCGCTGCGAACGGTCCCGGATCTGGCGCATCTCGCGCTCGGCCGACTCGCGGACCTTGCGGCGCGCGTCGCCCTTGGCCCCTTCGGCCTCCAGCTGCGCGAGGTCCTCCTCCAGCTTGCGCTGGCGGGTCTCGACGTCGGCGTTCTTCTTGTCCTCGAGCTGCTGCTTCTCGACGCCGATGCGGGCCTCGAGAGTCGGCAGGTCGCGGTGCCGGCCGTCGGCGTCGACCTTGGTGATCATGTAGGCGGCGAAGTAGATGACCTTTTCCAGGTCCTTCGGCGCCAGGTCGAGCAGGTAGCCGAGACGGCTCGGCACACCCTTGAAGTACCAGATGTGGGTGACCGGGGCGGCGAGCTCGATGTGGCCCATCCGCTCACGACGCACCTTGGCGCGGGTTACCTCGACGCCACAGCGCTCACAGATGATGCCCTTGAACCGGACCCGCTTGTACTTCCCGCAGTAGCACTCCCAGTCCCGGGTCGGACCGAAGATCTTCTCGCAGAAGAGCCCGTCCTTCTCCGGCTTGAGGGTGCGGTAGTTGATCGTCTCCGGCTTCTTGACCTCACCGAACGACCACTGGCGGATGTCGTCCGCGGTGGCCAGACCGATGCGCAGCTCGTCGAAGAAGTTGACGTCCAGCAAGACTGTCGCCTGCTCTCTCTTTCTCAGTCGGGACGCTGCCGGGGCCCCCGGTCAGGCACCGGTGGGTGCCGCGCCGGGTGGCACGAGTGGACGGGGTCGGGGGCCTGGCCTGGCTAGACCAGGCCCCCCGTCACGTCAGACCTCCTCGACGCTGCTCGGCTCACGCCGCGACAGATCGATACCGAGCTCCTCCGCCGCGCGGAAGACGTCCTCGTCGGTGTCCCGCATCTCGATCGAGACACCGTCGCTGGACAGCACCTCGACGTTGAGGCACAGCGACTGCATCTCCTTGATGAGGACCTTGAACGACTCCGGGATACCGGGTTCCGGGATGTTCTCGCCCTTGACGATGGCCTCGTAGACCTTGACGCGGCCCACGACGTCGTCGGACTTGATCGTCAGCAGCTCCTGCAGGGCGTAGGCGGCGCCGTACGCCTCCAACGCCCACACCTCCATCTCGCCGAACCGCTGGCCACCGAACTGTGCCTTACCACCGAGCGGCTGCTGCGTGATCATCGAGTAGGGGCCGGTCGACCGGGCGTGGATCTTGTCGTCGACCAGGTGCAGGAGCTTGAGGATGTAGATGTAGCCGACCGCCACCGGGTACGGGTAGGGCTCCCCCGTGCGGCCGTCGTACAGCTCGGCCTTGCCCGAGGAGCCGATGAGCTGCGTACCGTCCCGGTTCGGCAGGGTGGCGTCGAGCAGGCCGGTGATCTCCTCCTCGCGGGCGCCGTCGAAGACCGGCGTCGCCACGTTCGTTCCGGGCGGGGCGGCGTCGGCGCCGATGCCGCGCAGGCGCTCCTTCCAGTCCTCGGAGCCGGAGTCGACCTGCCACCCGGTCTTGGCCACCCACCCGAGGTGGGTCTCCAGGATCTGGCCGATGTTCATACGCCGCGGCACGCCGTGCGGGTTCAGGACGACGTCGACCGCGGTGCCGTCGGAGAGGAAGGGCATGTCCTCGACGGGCAGGATCTTGGCGATGACACCCTTGTTGCCGTGGCGGCCGGCGAGCTTGTCACCGTCGGTGATCTTCCGCTTCTGGGCCACGTAGACGCGGACCAGCTCGTTCACACCCGGCGGCAGCTCGTCGCCGTCCTCCCGGGAGAACACGCGGACACCGATGACCTTGCCGGACTCGCCGTGCGGCACCTTCAGCGAGGTGTCACGGACCTCCCGGGCCTTCTCACCGAAGATCGCGCGCAGCAGGCGCTCCTCCGGGGTCAGCTCGGTCTCACCCTTCGGGGTGACCTTGCCGACCAGCACGTCACCGGGCGAGACCTCGGCACCGATCCGGATGATGCCGCGCTCGTCGAGGTCCGCCAGGACCTCCTCGGCCACGTTCGGGATGTCCCGGGTGATCTCCTCAGGGCCCAGCTTGGTGTCCCGGGCGTCGACCTCGTGCTCCTCGATGTGGATCGAGGAGAGGACGTCGTCCTGGACGAGGCGCTGGGAGAGGATGATCGCGTCCTCGTAGTTGTGCCCCTCCCACGGCATGAAGGCGACGAGCAGGTTCTTGCCCAGCGCCATCTCGCCGTTGTCGGTGCACGGACCGTCCGCGATGACCTGGCCGGCCTCGACCCGGTCCCCCTCGAAGACGATCGGCTTCTGGTTGATGCAGGTGCCCTGGTTCGACCGGCGGAACTTCGCCAGCCGGTAGGTGCGCCGGGTGCCGTCGTCGTGCATGACGGTGATGTAGTCCGCCGACAGGTCCTCGACCACGCCGGACTGCGCGCAGACGACGACGTCACCGGCATCCTTGGCCGCGCGGGCCTCCATGCCGGTACCGACCAGCGGAGCCTCCGAGCGCAGCAGCGGAACCGACTGGCGCTGCATGTTCGAGCCCATGAGGGCACGGTTGGCGTCGTCGTGCTCGAGGAACGGGATCATGGCCGTCGCCACCGACACCATCTGGCGCGGCGAGACGTCCATGTAGTCGACCTCGTCCGGCGGGATGAACTCGACCTCACCGCCCTTACGGCGGACCAGGACGCGCTCCTCGGCGAACGAGCCGTCCGCGTTCAGCGGGGTGTTCGCCTGCGCCTTGACGTGCCGGTCCTCCTCGTCCGCGGTCAGGTAGTCGATCTGGCCGGTGACCCGGCCGTTCTCCACCTTGCGGTACGGGGTCTCGACGAAGCCGAACGGGTTGACCCGCGCGAACGTCGACAGCGAGCCGATCAGACCGATGTTCGGGCCTTCCGGCGTCTCGATCGGGCACATCCGGCCGTAGTGGCTGGGGTGCACGTCACGGACCTCGAAGCCGGCCCGCTCCCGGGACAGACCGCCGGGGCCCAGCGCCGACAGACGGCGCTTGTGGGTCAGCCCGGCCAGCGGATTCGTCTGGTCCATGAACTGGGACAGCTGGCTGGTGCCGAAGAACTCCTTGATGGAGGCGACGACCGGCCGGATGTTGATCAGGGTCTGCGGCGTGATCGCCTCGACGTCCTGGGTCGTCATGCGCTCGCGCACGACGCGCTCCATCCGGGCGAGGCCCAGGCGGACCTGGTTCTGGATGAGCTCGCCGACGGTGCGCAGACGCCGGTTACCGAAGTGGTCGATGTCGTCGACCTCGTAGGTGTCCGGCTCCTGGCCCGCGTGCAGCTTGACGATGTACTCGATCGTGCGTACGACGTCGTCCTCGGTGAGGACGCCGACGTCGTACGCGACCTCGAGCTCCAGCTTCTTGTTGACCTTGTAGCGGCCGACCTTGGCCAGGTCGTAGCGCTTCGGGTTGAAGAAGAGGTTCTCCAGCAGGGTCTGCGCCGACTCCCGCGTCGGCGGCTCGCCCGGGCGCAGCTTGCGGTAGATGTCGAGCAGCGCGTCGTCCTGGCTGGAGGTGTGGTCCTTCTCCAGCGTCACCCGCATCGACGGGAACTCGCCGAACCGCTCCAGGATGCGCGCCTCGTCCCAGCCCAGCGCCTTGAGCAGCACGGTGACCGACTGGCGGCGCTTGCGGTCGATGCGCACGCCGACGGTGTCCCGCTTGTCGATCTCGAACTCGAGCCAGGCCCCTCGCGAGGGGATGATCTTGCAGGAGAAAAGATCCTTGTCGGACGCCTTGTCGATCGCCTTCTCGAAGTAGACGCCCGGGGACCGGACGAGCTGGCTGACCACCACTCGCTCGGTGCCGTTGATGACGAACGTGCCCTTCGTGGTCATGAGCGGGAAGTCGCCCATGAACACGGTCTGGCTCTTGATCTCGCCAGTGGTGTTGTTGGTGAACTCGGCGGTGACGAACAGCGGCGCCGAGAACGTCATGTCCTTGTCCTTGCACTCCTCGACGGAGTACTTGGGAGGCTCAAACCTGTGATCCCGGAAGGACAGGGACATCGAGCCGGAGAAGTCCTCGATCGGGGAGATCTCCTCGAAGACCTCCTCGAGCCCGGAGGTGATGGGGACGTCGTCCCTACCGGCGTCGATGCTCTCCTGGACCCGCTCCGCCCAGGCGTCGTTACCGATCAGCCAATCGAACGACTGCGTCTGCAGGGCGAGAAGATCCGGGACCTCGAGAGGCTCGATGATCTTGGCGAACGAGATGCGGGAGGCGGAACGCGAGGCGGCCAAGGTGGTCCTTCCGGTGGCCTGATCGTGGGGCTGGCGTCGCGGATGTCAAGGATCCGTTTGGGGGTGGTCAGGTGATCAGTGTCTCGCTACGGTTATGCGGAACATCGGCGGGGGGTGCCCCGGCAATGCGACGATCCCGAGAGGGAGGCTCCTTCGCCGATATGACAGTCCGTCGGGCAATGCCCGCCCCCGCGGACGCCTGCGCGAACGGGGCGGTCGGGCCGAACCGGCCGAGTGGGTCGAGCGGAGCAGCCGGGGCAGAGGTCCACGGGGCATCCGGGCCAGCGAAGGCTCCGGGCACGACAAAGCCGCCGCGGGTCTGGTCGGCAGGCGCTGGAATGCCCAGGCGCCGCCGGCGCGGCGGTCTCGGATCGATGTGTCGGTGCAAGGGCGAGAAGTCTCGTTCGGGTCTCGTTGCGGACAGCCGGGCCGCCGTGCTCGCGAACGAGGCACGGCCACGCCGCTCTCGCGTCACCCGAACCCGCTGGGGCGGCGAGCCCTCGGCCACTGAGCCGGAGGGCCGCGGACCGCTCCGCAGCGCGAACCCGATCACCCGATGGGGCCGGATCCCGATGTCGAACGTGTTACCGACGAGCCCGATGTAACGAGAAAGACAGCGCAAACTAGCAGTGTAGCCGAGGGCTTCACTGCTGGCAAGGACGAGACATGATCAAGTCACGCGCCGCTTCCCGACGAAGGTTCGCAAAACGATGGAACTCCGTTGCCCGGGAGCTCGTCAAGGGCCCGAAGCCAACATCGTCTCGGGCAAGGGCCCGCGCTGACTGGCAGTTCCGGCCGAGGCCGGGCCCGCGCCCGGGGTCGGCCCGTCGCCGAGAGCCCGCCCGCCACATACGGACATGCGTCGTGAAAAGGCCATTCATGCATGAAGCCGGTGATTCGAGCAGACGGTCCGCCTCCCGGCCCGGCCGCCCGCGGGCCACCAGCCCCCCGCACGTCGTCACGCTGCGCACCGGCCCCGACCGACGGACAGCACGTAGGTCTTACCACTGATGGCGCCCGCCTGGCGCCCGCCTGGCTCCCGCCACCAGTCGGCGTCGCCGCTGCCACCAAGCACGACCTGAGGCTCGCGGTCGCCAGGACGGCGATCCTCGGCTCTCCGAGCTGCCGTTACCGCCGCCGTCGCTGCCGCTGCCACTACCGCCGCCACTACCGCTGCCGCTGACGCTGCCGCTGCCACAGCCGTCGAGCGGGGACTTGAGGATCTCGGCCGCGAGGCAGCCTTCAGCAGAATCCTGAGATGCGGCGGATCCGATTTACCGGCATGGGCTTGGCGGAACCGCGCCGATGGAACGCGAACCCCACCCGCACGGCCACCCATCGAGGATCCCGCACCGCCGCGCAGCATCGGCAATTCACCTCAAGAGGCGCAAAAGGGGCGCCGAACTGCCTGGCGACCCGCAAGAAGTAAGGATTTTGGTCGTTCCGACGACCAAAATCGTTCACTCTTGCGACTCGCCAAACCGGGCTACCGGGCTACCGGGCTACCGGGCGCTCGGAGGTCCGCCCGCGTTCCAGGAGCGCGAGCCTTCCCGCCCACCGACTGGCAATCTTGATCGGCGCCAGCCTGCGACAGGCTCACGAACGACCAGATCCTCAACGCTTCGGGCCGCCGCTGCGACTGCCGCCTGCCCGTGGCGACAGCAGCCGCGTCCGCCCGGTTACCGATCTCGGCTGGCGCGATTCCGCGACAGGCTGGTCGCCGGAATGACGCGGCCCCCGGCCCCGGCCCCGGCCCCGGCCCGCGCGGCCCGCAGCCGCACAGACCCACCACCGGACGCGGCGAAGCCCCGCCCTGGAGCGTCCAGGACGGGGCTTCAGATGCCACAGGTGCCGCTCAGCGGCACCTGGCGAACTACTTGACGGTGACCGTGGCGCCAGCGCCCTCGAGAGCCGCCTTGGCCTTCTCAGCGGCCTCCTTGGCAACCTTCTCGAGGACGGGCTTCGGCGCGCCGTCGACGAGGTCCTTGGCCTCCTTGAGGCCCAGGCTGGTGAGCGCGCGGACTTCCTTGATGACCTGGATCTTCTTGTCGCCGACGGACTCGAGGATCACGTCGAACTCGTCCTGCTCCTCGGCCGCGGCAGCCTCGCCGCCGCCGCCACCGGCAGCCGGCGCGGCCGCGACGGCGACCGGAGCGGCAGCGGTCACGCCGAAGGTGTCCTCGAACTCCTTCACGAACTCGGAGAGCTCGAGGAGAGTCATCTCCTTGAAGGCGTCGAGGAGCTCGGTGGTCGAAAGCTTCGCCATGGTGGCGGTTCCTTCCTGGTAATGCCGATCAGGTGATCCGGCGCCCGGTCAGCCGGGCCTTCGTGCGGGGGATGGTCCGTGGTGAGCGGGGATCGCTCAGGCGTCGGTGGCAGCTGCCTCGACCGCGACCGCCTCGGCCGCAGCCGGCTCGGCGCCGGCCGTCGCCTCGCGCTGTGCGCGCAGCGCCTCCACGAGGCGGGCGACCTGGGACAGCGGAGCCGCGAACAGGCCGACCGCCTTCGCCAGGGAGCCGTTCATCGCCCCGGCGAGCTTGGCGAGCAGCACCTCGCGGGATTCCAGGTCGGCGAGCTTGCGGATCTCGTCCGCGGTCATCGCCTTGCCCTCGACGTACCCGCCCTTGACGATCAGGGCCGGGTTGGCGCGGGCGAAGTCCCGCAGCCCCTTCGCCGCCTCGACGGGGTCGCCCCCGACGAAGGCCACGGCGGTCGGGCCGACGAGCAGGTCATCGAGGCCGGAGACCCCGGCCTGCTCTGCCGCGATCTTGGTGAGGGTGTTCTTGACCACCGCGTAACGAGTGGTCTCGCCGAGGGTGCGACGCAGCTCGGTGAGCTGGCTCACCGTGAGGCCGCGATACTCGGTCAGCACCGCGGCGGTCGAACCACGGAACTCCTCGGCGATCTCCGCCACGGCGGCGGTCTTCTCCGAGTTCGCCATCGGGCTCCTTCAGGTGTCGGCCGGCCATGCCGACAAGCCCTGGAAACAACGAACGCCCCGGCGCAGAGAGGCGCGGGGGCGTCATGAACATCCGACTGTGCCCGGGAGGCTGGCGGCCCATCGAAGTGGACGACCAGCGAACCTGACGGTCTTCGTAGCGACTTCCCGTTCGCCACCTGCGCGGGCCGCTCGGAAACCCGAGCCTTCGGCCTCCAGCGCCTGGATCCCGCGACAAACCGGAACCCTGACAGCTGAAGAACGACCAGCGGTCTTCGGTGTGGAACTGTTGGCAATGGTAGCAGGCACCGGCGTAGGAACGAACGAAGGGGCACGCCCGAAAAACGGTGCGTGCCCCTTCGGAGTCCGCGCGCGATGTCGACGCGCGACGTCCGCGACGCCCGGTCAGACCGGGGTCTCCTCCAGGAGGTTGCGGGTCCGGTTCGGGTCCACCGGGATACCGGGGCCCATCGTCGTCGCGAAGGTGATCTTCTTGAGGTAACGGCCCTTCGCCGCGGACGGCTTGACCCGGACGATCTCGTCCAGCGCCACGCCGTAGTTCTCGATGAGCTGTGCCTCCGAGAAGCTCACCTTGCCGATGACGATGTGCAGGTTGCCCTGCTTGTCGACCCGGAAGTTGATCTTACCGCCCTTGATGTCACCGACGACCTTGGCCACGTCGAGGGTGACCGTCCCGGTCTTCGGGTTGGGCATCAGGCCACGCGGGCCGAGGATACGGGCGATCCGCCCGACCTTCGCCATCTGGTCCGGCGTGGCCACCGTGGCGTCGAAGTCGAGGAAGCCCTCCTGGATCCGCGCGACCAGGTCGTCGCTGCCGACGACATCCGCACCGGCGGCGGCGGCCTCGGCGGCCTTCTCACCGGCGGCGAAGACGGCGACCCGCGGCGACTTTCCGGTGCCGTGCGGCAGGTTGACCGTGCCGCGGACCATCTGGTCCGCCTTGCGCGGGTCCACACCGAGACGGATCGCGACCTCGACGGTCGCGTCGTACTTCGTGGAGGACGTCTCGCGGGCCAGCTTCGCGGCCTCAAGCGGGCTGTAGAGAGCGGCCCGGTCGATCTTCTCAGCCGCGGCGCGGTACGCCTTGCTGCGCTTCATGTGCTCTCCCTGTGGTGTTGGCGGGTCCTGGCCACCCGACACCGGGTCCGGAGTGATCCCGGACAGGGTCGGAACGGGACAGGCCCTCCCACATACCTGGCCGCGACGGAGTCGTCGCGGCACCGTGTTCGTGGTCGTACAGCTCCGTGGTCACGCGGCGACCACGGAAGGGCCTCACTCGCCGACGGTGATACCCATCGACCGAGCGGTGCCCGCGATGATCTTCTCTGCCGCCTCGATGCTGTTCGCGTTCAGGTCGGGCAGCTTCGTCTGGGCGATCTCACGGACCTGGGCCGGCGTCAGCTTCGCGACCTTGACCCGGTGCGGCGTGCCGCTGCCCTTGTCGACACCGGCGGCCTTGAGGATCAGCCGCGCGGCCGGCGGGGTCTTGGTGACGAAGGTGAAGGAACGGTCCTCGTACACCGTGATCTCGACCGGCACGACGTTGCCGGCCTGCGACTCGGTGGCCGCGTTGTACTGCTTGCAGAACTCCATGATGTTCACGCCGTGCTGGCCGAGGGCCGGGCCGACCGGCGGGGCCGGGGTCGCCTTGCCGGCGTTGATCTGGAGCTTGATCAGCGCAGTGATCTTCTTCTTCTTGGGAGGCATCTGTTCGTCTTCCTACCGGAGTTCTACGGAGCGGATCAGATCTTCGCGACCTGGTTGAACTGGAGCTCGACCGGCGTCTCCCGACCGAAGATGGAGACAAGCACCTTGAGGCGCTGCGCGTCGAGGTTGATCTCGCTGATGGTGGCAGGCAGGGTGGCGAACGGGCCGTCCATGACCGTGACGGACTCCCCGACCTCGAACTCCTGGGCCTTGACCGTCTCGACCTTCTTCTCCTTCGGCGCGACCGGCGCGAGGATGGCGACCACCTCTTCGCGGCGCAGCGGCGAAGGCCGGTTCGTGAGGCCCACGAACCCGGTCACACCCGGCGTGTTCCGGACCGCCGACCAGGACTGGTCGGTGAGATCCATCCGGACGTAGATGTAGCCGGGGTACTTCTTCTGCAGGACGAGCTGGCGCTTGCCGTTCTTGACCACCGGGACCTCCTCGGTGGGCACCTCGATCTGGAAGATGTAGTCCTCCATGTTGAGGCTGGAGATCCGGGTCTCGAGATTGGCCTTGACCTTGTTCTCGTAACCCGCGTAGGAGTGCACGACGTACCACTCGCCCGGCGCCTCCTCCAGCGCACGGAGCAGGTCGTCGGCGTCGTCCTCCGCCGGCTCGGCCTCGGCGCCTGGGGCCGAGGCCGCCGCCGAGGGCACGTCCACCTCCGCCTGGTCGGCCGATTCGGCCTGGTCTACCGACTCGGCGTCGTCCACGTCGGGTTCAGCCGCGGCATCCGTGCTCGCGACCTCATCGCGCTCGAACGCCGCGACGGGGTCGAGGCGTTCGAGCGCCTCCCCCTGCTCGGAGGAAGCGTGCTCGGGAGACTGGGACACGCGGCCGATCCTTCTCTCGTGGACGGATGCACTAGTGGGTGGTTCTGTCGCTGACGGCCGTCACCCGCCGAACGGCCCTTCTGGACTGGACCCGCCCGCGGTGCCCGCCTGTGGCCGGCACCTCAACCCGCGCACGACGCGACGGGGCGAACCGGGATCAGGCCAGAACCCGCCAGGCCAGGCACCGGGCCACGCCGACCATCGGTCAGCCCGGCTCGGAACCCGACGCGGCCTCGGTATCAGCCGAAGACCGCGAGGACCGCCTTCGTCAGGCCGAAGTCAAGGCCAGCAACGAAGGCCGTCATCACCGTGACGAAGACAAGCACGACGATCACGTAGGTGACCAGCTCGCTACGCCCCGGGTAGACGACCTTGCGGAGCTCCCCGATGACCTCGCGGACGAACTGACGAATCCTGCGGACAATCGAGAACGGCGACCGACGACGGTCAGCCCGCGCGGACCGGCCGGCCCGCGGTGCCGCGTCACGCGTATCGGTCGCCACTCAGCTCCACCCACTCGTTCGTCGGTCCAACGCAGGGGCGACAGGACTCGAACCTGCAACCGCCGGTTTTGGAGACCGGTGCTCTACCAATTGAGCCACGCCCCTTAGACGTACTCGAACTTTTGGGCCCGCAAGCGGGCCCGACAGACCGAGCGGATCGAGCATACCCCGTCATCGCCCAGAAGCTCGCCACACGGTGCTCTTGGACGTCCGCTAGTCGCCCCAGGACGGGCCGGACGGGCCGGCCCCAGACCGCTCCCCCGTGGCAGCATGGCGACCCATGAGCAGGATCTCCCACCGCATCGCAGGCATCGCGCCCTCCGCGACCCTAGCCGTCGACGCGACCGCCAAGGCGATGCGCGCCGCGGGCAGGGACGTGATCGGCTTCGGTGCCGGCGAGCCCGATTTTCCCACGCCCGAGCACATCGTCGCCGCCGCGGAGAAGGCGTGCCGCGCACCGGCCATGCACCGCTACACCCCGGCCGCGGGCCTGCCGGACCTGCGTGAGGCCGTCGCGGAGAAGACCAGGCGGGATTCCAACCTGGTCATCGAGCCGAGTCAGGTCCTCATCACCAACGGCGGCAAGCAGGCCGTCTACCAGTCGTTCGCGACCCTGCTCGACCCCGGCGACGAGGTCCTCCTGCCGGCGCCCTACTGGACGACCTATCCCGAGGCGATCCGACTCGCCGGCGGTGTCCCCGTCGATGTCGTGACCGGCCCTGACGCCGGTTATCGGGTGACCGTCGAGCAGCTCGAGGCCGCCCGGACCCCCCGCACCAAGGTTCTGCTGTTCTGCTCGCCGTCGAACCCGACCGGCGCCGTCCACACACCGGAGGAAGTCCGCGCCATCGGCCGCTGGGCAGCCGAGGCCGGCATCTACGTGATCAGCGACGAGATCTACGAGCACCTCGTCTACGGCGACGCGCGCTTCTCCTCGATGCCCGTCGAGGCACCGGAGCTCGGCGACCGCTGGATCGTCGTCAACGGTGTGGCCAAGACCTACGCGATGACCGGTTGGCGGGTCGGCTGGATGATCGCCCCTCTCGACATCATCAAGGCCGCCACCAACATGCAGTCCCACGCCACGTCGAACGTCTGCAACGTCGCGCAGGCCGCGGCGCTCGCGGCCGTCGCGGGTCCCCTCGACGCCGTCTACGAGATGCGGACGGCGTTCGACCGCCGCCGCAAGACCATGCACGAGATGCTCGTCCAGATCCCGGGCGTGCAGTGCCCGCTCCCGGACGGCGCCTTCTACGCCTACCCGTCGCTGGAGGGCGTGATCGGCCGCACCCTGCGGGGGAAGACCCCGACCACGTCCGGCGACCTGTGCCAGCTCATCCTGGAGGAGGCCGGCGTCGCGATCGTCCCCGGCGAGGCCTTCGGCACCCCGAACTTCGCCCGGCTGTCCTACGCCCTCGGGGACAACGACCTGGTCGAGGGTGTCCGGCGGCTCGCGGCCCTGCTGGCCGAGGCGGCCTGAGCGCTCCGAAGCACTCCGAGTTCCCAGCACGGGCCCCGCGGCGAGCCGCCGCGGGGCCCGTGCCGTCTCGTGGTCTCAGTGCCCTCTCGTGGTCTCAGAGCCCTCTCGTGGCCTCAGAGCCGTCTCACGGGCCCACAGCCGTCTCACGGGCCCACAGCCATTCCGTGGCCTGGCGGCCGGCCCCACTCGCCGGCGAGTGGGGCCGGCTCGCCGACGGGCCCCGGCCGCCGCTCAGGAAAGCTGGACCGTCGCCCGCGCGGCCATGAGGACCTTGGCACCCTGGTGGCGAACTGTGAGGTTCACCACGACGCGGCCACCGTCCAGCTTCTTCTCGACAACGCCCTGGACCGAGACCTGGGCGCCCTCGTCGTCGTCAGGCACCACAACCGGTGAGGAAAACTTCACACCGTACTCGATCACTGCCCCCGGATCACCGGCCCAGTCGGTGACCAGACGACCCGCGGTGGCCATCGTCAGCATGCCGTGCGCGAGCACCCCTGGCAGCCCCGCCTCCTGGGCCACCCGTTCGTTCCAGTGGATGGGATTGAAGTCTCCCGAGGCACCGGCATACCGCACCAGATCGGACCGGCGCAGGGTGAAGATCCGGTCGCCGATCTCGGTACCCACAGCAACCTCGTCGTAGCTGACAGCGCTGACAGTGGAAGGCATCCACAGCTCCGATCGGTCGTTCACCGCGGCGGAGCCGTGCCGCGGGACACCAGACTGCAGGTCCCCTCGGCGACGAGCTCGCCGCTCGTCGTCAGGAAGTCGTACGCCGTGACGAGCACCTCGTTGCGCCCGACCGGCCGAATGGAGGCCAGCGTGGACCGCACGACCAGCTCGTCGCCGGCCACCAACGGCCGGTGGAAGGTGAATCTCTGCTCGCCGTGCACGACGAGCGAGTAGTCCAACCCCAGCGCCGGATCGTCGGTCGGCAGGCCGAGGCTTCCCGGAATGGTGGTGACCAGGAAGGTCGGCGGCGCGAGCAGATCGGCGTGACCGGCCGCCTTCGCCGCCGCCACGTCGTGGTAGAGCGGATTGTCGTCGCCGATCGCACGGGCGAACTGGCGGATGTGCTCACGGCCCACCTGGAAGGGCACCTCGGACGTGTAGCTACGACCGACGAAGTCCTGGTTCAGCGGCACAGCACGCTCCGATCTCGACGAGGGCCCGACGTCGGCGGGATCGGATCGGGCTACGCCGGTCCATCCGACCGGTTCAGGACCCTACCGGGCGCAGCGTCGTGCCCTCCTGGACAGAGGCCAGAACAGCAAAGAACCCGGGCGGGTCCGAGAGATTTCGGACCCGCCCGGGCAAACATCTCTTACGGCCACCGGCGGAACCTGAAACACCGCCAGCGCCGGGAGCGGCGATACGATCCGCCGCCTGCCGCGAGAGTGCGACCTCGATCGGTCAGCGGGTCTCGCGGTGCTCCGTGTGCGTGCGGCAGTTCGGGCAGAACTTGCGCAGCTCGAGACGGTCGGGGTCGTTCCGCCGGTTCTTGCGCGTGATGTAGTTGCGGTGCTTGCACACCTGACACGCCATTGTGATCTTCGGACGAACGTCGGTGGCAGCCACGGCGAGAGGCCTCTTCCTGTCTCGAATGCTTAACAAGCCAAGGGGTCGCGACTCACCAGACCCCCTGGGGGTTACACGGTGTGCCGCGACCCGATGGTAGCGGTGGCCGGACTTGAACCGGCGACACAGCGATTATGAGCCGCTTGCTCTGCCAGACTGAGCTACACCGCCAGGACGGATCACCGCCGGGCGAAGACCCGAAGACAGTATAAGCGGACGTACCACTTACTGCCGATCACGATCCCACCCGGCACCGGACCGCCTGAGCCCCTTTACGGAATCGAACCGTAGACCTTCTCCTTACCATGGAGACGCTCTGCCGACTGAGCTAAAGGGGCGCGTTCGCGGAACTCACGTTACACGACTCCGGAGCCTTCGTGGCGGGCGGGCCCCCACCAGTTTGACGAGCCGACACATGGCCAGCCGGGCAGGCCGCCAACTCACCCCACAACACCCCACTCCCCGCAACATCGCCCCTTGATCACAACCCTCGACCGCCACCCTGATCGCCGCCGCGCGACTGCGGGACGTCACGACGCCGTCGACCACCCACCGCCGGGTTGTCGACGCTGCGCGACGACCTCGAGGGACGAAGCACCACCAAGGCCGCATCGGCGCGGATCCGAGTGACGGCCGGCCCGACACGCCTCCCACGTCGATAGCTGTAAGTAATCACTCGAGTGCTTAGCGTGTGCCATGCCCCCGGATACGCGCCCTTCCGGGAGCTCCCGCAGCCGCTGCCGCGCCGCCGAGCATCGAGGTTTGCCCATGCCGCCCACGCACCGTCCGCCCCGAGACTCCCGAACACCGGATGCGGCACCCGACGTCCCAGCTGGGCCGCACCCGCGAGCGATGGCCAGCCGGCCGGTTCCGTGGGGTGGGCTGCACGTCCCGGCGGGAGCGTCCCTCCCGCCCGGGACGTCCTACGCGACGCTGCACGCCGCGTTCCAGGCTCAGCCGAGACCGGCCGACCGGAAGCTGGCCGCGGACAGGGCCCGCGCGAGGATGACGGTCGGCCGGGAGGAGGTCGGCAGCGAAGCGACCGGCCGGGAGGCGACCGGCCAGTCCGGTGGCCAGGATGACGACGATCCGGCTGTGATCCATCGCTCAGTCGCCGCCTGGCGGCTGCGCAACGCCCGCCGGTTCTCCGTGCGCGTTCTCAGTGCGGCGACGGTCGCCGTCACCGCGGTCGCGTTGTCCGCACCGACCGCCTCCGCGGCGCCGTCTCCCACCTGGCCCAAGGGCGTCGACATCGCCTCGTGGCAGCACCCCGGCTCGGCACCGATCGACTGGAACGCGGTCAAGGGCTCCGGGGTGGCCTTCACGATCGTGAAGGCCACCGAGGGCACCGAGTACACCAACCCGTACTTCGCCGCGGACCGCGACGCGGCCGGGCTGGCGGGGCTCACCGTGGGTGCCTACCACTACGCCCGCCCGGCGGCCCCGATCTCCACCGCGGTCGACCAGGCACGGCACTTTCTGGCTGTGACAGGTCTCACTCGCTCGGCCGGGCATCTGGCCCCCGTCCTCGACCTCGAGACGACCGGCGGCCTGGACCCGGTCGCGCTCGCCGCGTGGACCCGGGCCTTCCTCGAGGAGATCGAGACCCAGACCGGCCGCGCGCCCATCATCTACACCTATCGGTCGTTCTGGACGGACCACATGGCCGACACGGACGACTTCGCCCTCTATCCGTTCTGGTTCGCGATCTACAACAACGAGGACACTCCGGGGTGGCTACCCGGCGGCTGGTCCAACTGGGCGATCTGGCAGTACAGCTCGTCCGGCGACGTCCCGGGCATCATCGGGAACGTCGACATGAACGCCGCCTGCTGCTCGCCCGCCTCCCTGGCCGCGCTCGCCGACGGAACCCAGTCCGAGCTCGACAGGAGGTACGCATCGGGCGGTCTCATGCGGATAGCCCTGGGCGCTCCGACCAACACGGAGCTCGCGGCCGGCGGCGGCGGACGCTGGCGGCCGTTCACGAACGGACTGCTCTTCTGGTCGGTCCGGACCGGAGCACGGGCGCTGCACGGTGAGGTGGCCCGGAAGTACCTGGCCCTCGGCGGCTCCGACAGCTTCCTAAAACGCCCGCTGAGCGACGTCGAGTGGGCCGCGGCACCCGGCGCGCATCAGGCGATGTTCGAGGGCGGCTGGATCTACTGGAGCCTGGCCACCGGCGCGCACGAGGTGCACGGCCAGATCCTGCGGCACTACCTGGATCTCGGCGGTTCCGTGTCGAGCCTGGGGCTGCCGGTCACGGACGAGTACTCGGTGCCGGGCGGCCGGGAGAGCGCGTTCCAGTTCGGCCGGCTGCGATGGATGGCGGCGACGAACTCGGTCGTGCTGCTGCCGGCCACACCTGGCGTGGGCGGTGCGGCCTCTACCGCAGGAGCGGCGGCGGGGGCCGCGCTGGCACCCCAGTAGCTCGATCAGTCCGAGGGATACCTCCGGCGGAAGACATAGGAGACGGAAGACATAGGAGAAGAGCGCGTGGTGCGTCCTCGGCGCGCGGGTTACTTGCTCGCGAACAGGATGGTCGCGAAGGGTGGCAGTCCCTCGAGGGAGTCGGAGTCTGCGCCTTCGTCGGACGCAGCGATCAGCGAGCCGTCGGGCACGGCCGCGGGCCTGGAGCCGAAGTTCGCGAGGACGTCAAAGCCGTCGACCTCGAACGCGATGACCGAGTTGGCGTCCCGCCACGCGGACCAGCCGCCAATCCAGCGGGGCAGACGCCGCGGGTCACCGCGCCGGTCCCGGCGGAGCAGGAACTGCACCAAGGCCTCGTTGAAGTGCGCATTCGCCCCCTGGATGGTCCGCTCCTCGGCCGCGCCGAGGACCTCGCCGGGAAGCATGAGCATGAACAGCAGCGCCGCGCGGCGCACCTGCAGGACGAACTCGTCGCCTGGATCCCGCGCTGGCGGCAGCCGCCACGTCGGCGCCCGGCCGGCCCACGCCGCCTCGTGGATCGTGTCGTCCACGAAGGCCCGCAGCGACCGCCAGTCCCACCGGAAGGGAACCATCGGAAAGACCCCAAGCTCGGCGGCGTCGTCGTCCGTCATCGCCCCGTTCCCCCGTCTCCGCGGTGGTGTAGCCATGGGCATGCGATCAAGACGCTAGCGCGAGCCACGATCGACCTCGATACCACCCGCCAGGACCTCGCCCGCCAGCTCGACGCTCCGGGTCGCCGGCATGCCGAGCCTGCTCGCACTACCTGCGCTGATCGCTACCTGCGCTGATCGCCGGAAGTCGCTTCAGTAGTTCGTCGCGCGCTACGCGACTCCGCCGAGATCAGGCCGTTGGGCTAACGCCCGGCGACGCGGATCTGACGTCACACGAGCGACCGGGACGAGTCGCGGATCGCGGGAGTGCACCCGACGCGGGGAGTGACAGACGCGGGGAGTGACATGGGCCGACGGGGGTATCTGATTCGGGTGCGGCGCATGGTGGCCGCCTGGCTACAGCAAGCGTTGCCGCGCAGCCGGGAGGACCAGATGGTAGACCTGCGGCAGGCACGCAGCACGGACGGTTGGCTGATCTTCGCCGCCGTCGTCATGTTCATCGTCGGTTTCCACAACCTCATCTACGGCATCGCGTCCCTGCGCGACTACGTCGTGGTGGTGGACAACCTGAGCTCCAGCTCGAACGGCAACGGAGTGATCTACGCCGGCACCACCTTCTGGGGCTGGCTCTGGATCGCGGTCGGCATCGTCGAGATGTGCATCGCGTTCGCCATCGCGGCCGGCAACGAGCTCGCCCGCTGGGTCGGAATCATGATCGCCGCGCTGAACGCCATCGGTCAGCTGGCCTTCCTCGCCGCCTTCCCGGTCTGGTCGGTGATCATCATCGCGCTCGACATCCTGGTGATCTACGCTCTGGCGACCTATCCGAGCCGGGTCAGCACAGGCGGAGCGGTCCAGCCCTACCCAGGAGACCGGCCCGGCCTGGCGCGCGGCTCCGCGGAGCAGGTCCGCAGCGGCGCCTACGCGGGTAGCTCCGGCGGTGCCGGTCCGCGAACCCGAGGTAGCGCCGTCGCGACCGGCGGCGGAGACCGCGCGGCAGGTGACAGCGGCGGCGACTTCTTCCAGCCGACCACGGCCGGCCCGGGCACCCGCTCCGGCGCCGGAACCTCCGAACACCTCGGAGCCGAACGCCCGGACACCGGCTACCGGAACGCCCAGGGCGACGTCGGTCACCGAGGCGGCGACGAACCGCCGACCCGGAACGACGGCCTCGACCGATGACGTCCTGACCGTCCAGGACGTCCTGGTAGTCCACGACGTCCTGGCCAGGCCATCGACGTCCTGACCGCCGGGGCCGCCGCGGCACCTGTCACCGCGGCGGCTCCGGCACGACCTGGGCCCGCCACTGCTGGCAGCGCCGGACGAACTCGGCGAGATGCCTGGCCGCGAACCGGCCTGCGTCCCAGTTCGAGGCCAGCACCGGAACCTGCGCCACGGGTCCCCGCCACAGGTACGCGACAGCGACTTCGCCGCCCACCAGCGAAACCTCGCGTGCCTCGTAGTAGTCGCCCTCGAACAGGTCGAGCAGCTCGCGTTCCGCCGAGGTGAGACCGTGCAGGCAGGCGCCGGCGCAGATCTCGGTGGGACCGGCGGGAACCAGCCCCGGGTAGGTCTGGCTCCGCAGCTCCGCCGCCCGCCAACCCGCGGCCGATGCCGGGCTCATGACCGGACGCCGCGCGAGCAGCGCCTCGACGACCTCGGGAAACTGCAGCGTTCCGTAGACGAACAGCGTCGGCGCCCGGCCCGGACCGCTGCCGCCGCTGGCGCCGGCGCCGGCCGGAACGCCCTGGGTCACCCCCGGGGCTCCGCCGCTTCAAGGTCGGCCCGGGTGAGCGCGGGGCGCAGCGTGAGCCCGATCTCGGCGAGCCGCTCGCGACCGCCCTCCTGCCGATCGATGACGCACAGGACGTCCTCCACGATCGCGCCCTGCTCCCGCAGCACCCGGGTGGCGTCCAGCACGGCACCACCGCTGGTCACGACATCCTCGACCAGGACGATCCGCCGGCCCGCGACCTCGCCGCCCTCGGCGATCTGCCGGGTGCCGTACTCCTTGGCCTTCTTGCGCACGAACCTGGCCGGCAGGCCGGTCCGCGCCGAAAGCAGTGTCACCAGCGGGATGCCGCCGAGCTCGAGCCCGCCGAGAAGTTCCGTCCCGGCCGGGAGGTGCTCCGCCATCGCGGCAGCGATCTCCGCGAGCAGCGTGGGCTCAGCCTCGAACAGGTACTTGTCGAAGTACTCCGTACTGGTGCGCCCCGACCGTAGGACGAAGGTGCCGGTCAGATGGGATGCCGCCCGGACTCGGGCAGCCAGCGCGTCGATGTCGGCCACATCTGGCGACTCTACGGCTCGCCCTGCTCCCGCCCGTTCTCGTCCCGCTCGCTGATGGCGGGAACGGCGCTGGGAACGACTCAGGCCCGGAGAGTTTCCTCCGGGCCTGAGTCAAAGAGTGTGCCCCGGGTAGCCCGGGGTGGTGGCAGGTGATGGATTCGAACCATCGTAGGCTGAGCCGACGGTTTTACAGACCGCTCCCTTTGGCCACTCGGGCAACCTGCCGTACTCGGCAAGCATACCGGTTGCTCCGAGCATGCTGACGGGAGGGTCCCCAAGTACATCCCCGACGGGCCCCGCGACGCGTGCCCGCGGGTCGCGGGGCCCGTCGCCCGCACCGAACGACTCGACCCAGGAGGTCCGTGCCCGTGGCAGATCCGTCCTTCGACATCGTCAGCAAGGTCGACACCCAGGAGATCGACAACGCGGTCAACCAGACGGCGAAGGAGATCAAGACCCGGTTCGACTTCCGCGACACCGGCGCGTCCGCGGAGCTCTCCGGCGAGGCGATCCAGCTGCAGGCCAACAGCGAGGAGCGGGTGAAGGCCGTCCTGGACGTCCTCCAGGAGAAGTGCGTGAAGCGCGGCATCTCGCTCAAGTCCCTGGAGTACGGCGAGCCCCGGCAGTCCGGCAAGGAGTTCCGGCTGACGGTCACCGTGCAGCAGGGCATCGCGGACGACAAGGCCAAGGCGATCGCGAAGAAGATCCGCGCGGACGGGCCGAAGGGCGTGCAGGCGCAGATCCAGGGCGACCAGCTGCGCGTCACCGGCAAGAAGCGGGATGACCTGCAGCGGGTCATCCAGCTCCTCAAGGAGGAGGACTTCGAGGTCCCGCTGCAGTTTGTCAACTACCGCTGAACCGTGGCCCGCGCATCTGGTGGCAGCCGACGAATGGGAGATTGAGCCTTTCCGTCGTCGACTCGGACCTGCGGCGTCCCTGGCCTGGGCCGGGAGACGGAAAAGGCTCACCGTTTCGTCAACAACAGTCGCGCACGCGACAGCCCGTACCGGGCGAATTCACGCGCATATGCACGGGAAGAAGCGTGTGCGAGGATTCCGGTGGCTGACCGGGCCGGGAGCGCTTCGGGCGCTCCCGGTGATGTTCCTCAGAAAAAGTGCACCCCGCCCGATGGGGGGTTTCGGGCGGGGTGCAGGCGGCGGAACCTGGGGGGTACGCTCCGCCGCTGTCCTGGGAGCTTTGAGACTACTCTCATTCGCGCGGCGCAGCGTGCCTTCCGCGGGTCTCTCTATTTCACCACAGTGAACTTGATGTGCCCGACATGTGGCTTCTCACACCCGCCCGTCGTACCCGTTCCATGCCGGGCGCGCCCGCCCCGGTCACGCGGTCGGGGCCGGACCCGACCGGGCCGCCCTACCGGTACGGATTCATCCGGGCGCGCTGCTCCAACCGGGCGATTCGCTCGGTCAGCGGCGGATGGGTCGAGAACAGCTTGGCCACACCGCCTCCGCGGAACGGGTTCGCGATCATCATGGCGGAGGCCGGGCCCAGCCGGGAGTTCGCGGGCATCGGACGCGCCGCCGTCCCCGCCTCCAGCTTGCGCAGGGCGCTGGCCAGCCCGAGCGGGTCACCCGTCAGCGTCGCCCCGGATTCGTCTGCCTGGTATTCACGGGCGCGACTGATCGCCAGCTGAATGATTGACGCGGCAATCGGCCCGACAATGATGATCGCGAGCATCTCGGCCACGCCTGGGCCGTCCTCGTCCCGACCGCCGCCGAAGAAGGCGAAGACCTGCATCATGTTCGCGATGTAGACGATGATCGCCGCCAGGGTGCCAGCGACCGAGGCGATCAGGATGTCGCGGTTGTACACGTGGCTGAGCTCATGCCCGAGCACGCCGCGAAGCTCACGATCGTCCATGATCTCGAGAATTCCCTCGGTGCAGCACACCGCGGCGTTGCGAGGGTTGCGACCGGTGGCAAAGGCGTTCGGTGAGGCGGTTGGGCTCAGGTACAGCCGTGGCATCGGCATGCGAGCCCTGGTCGCGAGTTCCTGCACGATCGCGTACAGCCGAGGCTGCTGGACCTGGCTGACCGGATAGGCCCGCATCGCCCGCAATGCGATCCGGTCCGAGTAGAAGTAGGAGACGGCGTTCATCACGACGGCGAGAACGACCGCGATGACGAGCCCGTGCTGGCCGAACAGCGAACCGAACCACACGATCACTGCGGAGAGCACGCCAAGGAGAAGGGCCGTCTTCAGCCCGTTGAGACTGCGATGAGGCATGGCTTGTCGCGCATCCGTCCTGTCGACCTGTTGCGACTACATCAACGAAGGACCTGACACTCCTCGTTCCCAACGCTCGGGCGTCCACGCCGAGCCACCGCCCTCGCAGCACCCACCGTCCCCGCCGCCCCCCGCTCTCACGGTCCATGCGGCCTGTCGTCCGGGCGGGCCACGCCGGCCCGTAGCGCGGCGGCGGCCTGGGCGGGCAGCAGGCCGGAGCGCTCGAGGCGATCGGCCGTCAACACCGCCAGCGCGCCGTACGCGTCCGCGAGGTGGGGGTCCAGGCGCGCCAGCTCCGACCACTGCGCTGTGACGGTGCCGACATCCCCGCGTCGGACCGGACCGGTCATCGCGCCCTCCCCGTGCGCCAGGGCGTTGTCGAGCGACATCCGCAGGAGCGGTCCGAGCGCCTCCGCCGGATCGGGGACGCCTGCGGCGGCGAGCAGCTGCCCCGCAGCCGTGACCAGCGTGGCCAGAAAGTTGCCCCCCAGCACCAGCGCCGCGTGGTAGCTCGCGCGTCGCTCCTCGGGAATGACCGCAACCCGGCCTCCGATGCCTTCCACCAGGCGGCGGACGAGCCCGGCCGTGTCCTCATCACCGGGCGCGGTGGTGACCCCGAAGGTCGCGCCGACGAGCTGGTCGGGGTCAGTCGCCGCACCGGTCAGCGTCATGATCGGATGGATCGCGGCCGGCCGGGCGCCCACCGCGGCCGCCGGTGCGAGTGGCGCGATCCCATGGCGCCCGCTCAGATGGGCGACCAGCACAGCGGGCGTGCGCGCGACACCGGGCGCGATCCGCCCGGCCGTCTGTTCGATGCTGTCGTCCGGAACCCCGAGCAGGACCACGTCGGCGCGCGCGGCCGCCTCGGCCGGCGTGGCGCAGACCTCAGCCGCGGGGAAGAGGGCCGCGGCTCGTTCCCGCCCGGCCCGCGTCCGGCTGTGGAGCGCGCGCACCTGATGCCCCGCGGCCACGAGCGCCCTGCCCACCGCTGCGCCGGCCCGACCCGGCCCGACGATGGCGATCGACAGACCGGCGGCCGACAGACCGGCGGCCGACAGACCGGCGGCCGACTGGCCCGCGACCGACCGGCCGGCGACCGGCACCGCCGCGCACGTGTGCTCCATCACGCCCCACTCCCCCGAACGCCCGCCGATGCGCCGCCGGTACCCGGCTCGATCCTCCTCGCCCGTCTCCGGCCGGTACCCGGCTCATGACATGTCGACAGATCTCCTCCGCCACGGCGGGCAGGTGTCCGGACCCACCCGCCTTCCAGCGGCTCGATCAGCTGGCCACCAGCTGTCCGCCGAGAGGAAGGCCGGCCGCTTCACGGCCTTCTCCGCGGCCATTCACGATGAAACCTACTGAGCGGAAACTTAGTCGGCCCCGGCCGGCCGTCCTACGTGGCCAGGTCTGCTGCCTCAGCGATCCCCTTATGGCGTTCCGTACACGTCCGGTTTCGAGCGGATACCACCCTGTAGCGGCGATCTCCCGTCCCGCCGTTCGAATGGGCGAGTACCCCCCCGCCAGCCGGTGGCATGCAATGCTCATCGTTGACGACTCCGGGTCGCCGTGCTGCTTCCAGCCAGTCACCGCTATACCGACGAACGTCCGGAAGAGAGTCGGTCCTGCCACTGACGACCCGCCGACGACGGCGTCGTGATATCACCGTCAGACCGGTCGGTGATACCACCACCAGGCCAGATGGTCGTTTCACCGACAACTCGACCGCTACGCCCCGGGAGACACCTCAGGAAGGGAGAGCCGCTGAATAGATCCCCCTTCGGACACACCCGGCCAGACATCATCAGCGTCGTCCGCCCGCGCCGGCGGCATGGCGCCCACTGCCGGGCCAGGCACGACCAGGGGGCCTACCGGACGGCCGGACGGACCACCGACCCGGGTGTCTGCCTGCGGACACCCGTCAGGGTGTGTGCAGGCAGGTGATGTCGCACGTGGTGGGCCTACAGGCAGCCGGATCGGCGATCACGCCCAGCGGGCTCGACTGATCACATGACTCATGTCCGGCGTGTTGGGAGCGTAAGGTCCCGGCCTGTCGGAGCATGATCGACCAGCCCCGCCGAGCCGCCCGGCAACTCCACTTCAGCTGGACTCGGCACCGTTACCAGAAAACGCATACCGCAACCAGTCGCGCACGGCCTGCAAGGGGGGGTGGCCGGGATAATCCAGCCGTAAGCCACGGCGCATCACACTTCCCAGTGCCACCAGGCGGCGCGATCCTCGTGCCGTATTGAGCCGCCCGGTACGCTGGGGTGGTACCTGAGGAGGTTACTTAAGGTGTCTGAGCAGGTCAGGGAGAGGGAGACCCGCCGGCTCGACCGGGTCGTCGTGCGGTTCGCCGGCGACTCCGGCGACGGTATGCAGCTCACCGGAGAACAGTTCACGAGCGAGACGGCGGCATTCGGCAACGATCTGTCCACGCTTCCGGACTTTCCCGCGGAAATCCGGGCGCCAGCTGGCACTCCGGCCGGAGTTTCTGGCTTCCAGCTCCATTTCTCCGATCACGATATTCTCACCCCGGGCGACGCCCCGGACGTCCTCGTCGCGATGAACCCGGCCGCGCTGAAGGCGAACCTCAAGGATCTGCCGCCCGGGGCCGACCTGATCGTCAACACCGACGCGTTCACCGGCGGCAACCTCAAGAAGGCCGGCTACGCGGACGACCCGCTGACGGACGGGACGCTCGACAGCTACACCGTCCACCGGGTCCCGCTGACCTCGATGACGATCAACGCTGTCAACGCCGCCGAAGGCGTCGGCGGCGCGGTCAACAAGAAGGAGGCCGAGCGAGCGAAGAACATGTTCGCGCTCGGCCTGATGAGCTGGCTGTACCACCGGCCCACCGACGGCACCGAGGGCTTCCTCAAGAAGAAGTTCGCCAAGCGGCCGGAGATCGCGGCAGCCAACATCGCCGCCTTCCGCGCCGGCTTCAACTACGGCGAGACCACCGAGTCCTTCTCGGTCACCTACGAGGTCGCCCCGGCCCGGATGCGCGCGGGCACGTACCGGCGGATCACCGGCAACATCGCGATGTCCTATGGGCTGATCGCGGCCGGTGAGCTGACGAAGCTGCCGCTGTTCCTCGGCACCTACCCGATCACGCCGGCGTCGGACATCCTGCACGAGCTGAGCAAGCACAAGCAGTTCGGCATCCGGACCTTCCAGGCCGAGGACGAGATCGCCGGCATCGGTGCGGCACTCGGCGCCTCGTTCGGTGGGTCGCTGGGCGTGACGACGACCTCCGGCCCGGGTGTCGCGCTCAAGAGCGAGACGATCGGTCTCGCGGTCAGCCTCGAGCTGCCGCTGCTGATCGTGGACATTCAGCGCGGCGGCCCGTCGACCGGTCTGCCGACGAAGACCGAGCAGGCCGACCTGCTGCAGGCGATGTTCGGCCGCAACGGCGAGGCTCCGGTGCCGATCATCGCGCCGCGCTCGCCGGCCGACTGCTTCGACGCCGCGGTGGAGGCCGCCCGGATCGCGACGAAGTACCGCACACCGGTCTTCCTGCTCTCCGACGGCTACCTGGCGAACGGCTCCGAGCCGTGGCTGCTGCCGACCATCGACGAGCTCCCGGACCTCACGGTCACCTTCACCACCGAGCCGAACCACGAAGGGCCCAAGGGCCCCGAGTTCTGGCCCTACCTGCGCGATCCCGAGACGCTGGCCCGCCCCTGGGCGGTTCCCGGCACCCCGGGCCTCGAGCACCGGATCGGTGGTCTGGAGAAGGCCGACGGGTCGGGCAACATCTCCTACGACCCGGCGAACCACGACCGGATGGTGCGGCTGCGCCAGGCGAAGGTCGAGGGCATCGCGCGCGACATCGCCCCGCTCGAGGTCGACGACCCGTCCGGCATGGCGGAGGTCCTCGTGCTCGGCTGGGGGTCGACCTTCGGGCCGATCGCCGCCGGCTGCCGTCGGGTGCGCGCCAAGGGCCTGCACGTGGCCCAGGCGCACCTGCGCCACCTCAACCCGTTCCCGGCCAACACGGCCGAGGTGCTGCGCTCCTACGACAAGGTGCTGATTCCCGAGATGAACCTCGGCCAGCTCCGCATGCTGATCAGGTCGCAGTTCCTGGTGGACGCGATCGGGTACAACCAGGTCCGCGGACTGCCGTTCAAGGCCGCGGAACTCGCGGGCGTCTTGGAGGACGTGATCAACCAGTGACCGTGACGACGAACGGCAGCGGGATCTCCAACCGGCTCCTCGACCTGATCCCCGCCACGCCGAACCAGCTCACCCGCAAGGACTTCACCTCCGACCAGGAGGTCCGGTGGTGCCCGGGATGCGGCGACTACGCCATCCTGGCCACCGTCCAGGGCTTCCTGCCCGAGCTGGGCATCGCCCGGGAGAACATCGCGTTCATCTCGGGCATCGGATGCTCCTCGCGCTTCCCGTACTACCTGCAGACCTACGGGATGCACTCCATCCACGGGCGCGCGCCGGCGATCGCGACGGGGCTGGCCACGTCGCGGCCGGACCTGTCGGTGTGGGTGGTCACCGGTGACGGTGACGCCCTGTCCATCGGCGGCAACCACCTGCTCCACGCGATGCGCCGCAACGTCAACATCAAGATCCTGATGTTCAACAACAGGATCTACGGCCTGACCAAGGGGCAGTACTCGCCGACCTCCGAGGTCGGGAAGATCACCAAGTCGACGCCGTTCGGCTCGCTCGACCGCCCGTACAACCCGGCGTCGCTGGCGCTGGGCGCGGAGGCGACCTTCGTCGCCCGGTCGATCGACTCGGACCGGGCCCACCTGACCGCGACGCTGCGCGCGGCGGCGGAGCACCCGGGCACCGCGTTCGTCGAGATCTTCCAGAACTGCAACATCTTCAACGACGGCGCGTTCGAGGCGCTGAAGGACCGGGACACCCGGGACGACGCGACGCTGAAGATGGTCGACGGCGAGCCGCTGCTCTTCGGCGCGGAGCGGGACAAGGGCATTCGGCGCGCGGCGTCGGGCGGCCTGGAGGTCTGCGCGGCGACCGACGAGAACGTCCTCGTGCACGACGCGGCGAACCTCGACCCGAGCCAGGCGTTCGCGTTGTCGCGGCTGACCGGAGACGCACACGGGGTGACTCCCATCGGCGTGTTCCGCAACGTCGACATGCCGACCTACGACGAGGCGCTCAACGACCAGGTGGCGCAGGCTCGTACCAAGCTGGGCAAGGGCGATCTGCTCGGGCTCATCTCGGGCAACGAGACCTGGACCATCAACTGACGGATCCATCCATGTGACGGGTACCGGTGGTACCTAGAAGGCCGGGGTGGCGAACTGCCACCCCGGCCTTCGCCGTCCGGAGCCTTCGGTCGCTGCTCGTCCGGAGCTTCGGTCGCTGGTCGTCCGGAGCTTCGGTCGCTGGTCGTCTGAGCGCCAGTCGTTGCACCGCCCGCTCCCAGCATGCCCAGAAGTGCCATCTGCACTGATTGCCCAATTAGTGGACGTATGCATTGGTTGCGGCCCTCTGATCAGCATGCGGTATGGTGACCCCCGGGTGGGGGTGCCGTGTGGCCCGGGGGGGCTCACAACACCAATGCAGCAGCCGGAGGCGCAGTGCGGGCTTACGCAGTGCGAGATCACCGAGCCCGTCACCGGGGCTCACCGTTAACCCAGGCCATGTTCTGCGCCCTGGCGGCAGCGGGCGGTCAGCGTGGGTAGCCACTCCGCGGGCCGGCACAGCCGGGGCGCCGAGACCACCGGCGAGTTCCGCCGGCCGGTTCTGCCCCAGTCGGCACCGGCCGAGCGTGCTCCCGCTCCGGGCGGAGCCGCGTCTGGCTCCACCGCTCACGGCGCCGTCACACCCCAGCTCGCGCAGTGGAACGATCTTCCGCGGCGCACGCGGTCCGAGCCGCGCTCGAACTGGGTGACCAGTGAGTGGAGCAGCAACCCCTCGGCGGGGACGGCTTCGCTCCCCAGGCGCTCACCGCCGCCACGGCCGCCGATTCTGCCACCCGGGGAGATCGACACCCTCACCGGGCCGATCTCGACCAGTTCGTCGGTCAGGCCCGCCCGTACCGCGCACACGGCCCGGTTCTCCGCCTTCGAGCCGGCCCGGTCGGAGCGGCCGGTCGGGTCGGAGCGACGGGTCGGGTCGGAGCAGCCGGTCGGGTCGGAGCGGCCGGTCGGGTCGGAGCGGCCGGTCGGGTCACTGTTCGAGCCGATGCCTCCGTCCGCGCCGACCGCTGGAGCCGGCCCGCGGCCGGTGGTGGTGCCGCGCCAGAACGGCACCCGGCCGGGTTCGGCGACGGGCCGGGGGGCACACCGAGCCCCCGCGCCACGCCGCGCGCCGGGCCGCACCCGCATGGTCGTCGCGGGCACCGCCTCACTCGCCGGGCTTTCGGCGATCGTGACCGGTATGGCGCTCACCGCGGAGACCCCAGTGATCTCCGCGGGGCCCACCACCGGCGCCAACCCACTCGTCCAGGCGGACCAGGCACGCGACGCGTTCGGCTCCGCCGACACGCAGGCGTCTCGCAGCAGCCGCACCGAGCTGCCGACTCCCCAGCCCACCGCGACCACTGGGCCCACCGCCTCCGACGAGGGTTCCACCCCGGCGGAAACCGACTATCTGCAGGTCTCCCGCTACTCGTCGCAGTACCACGCCACCCAGACGCCCGCGTCCGCCCAGGCTCCGTCGCCGGAGCAGAGCCTCGCCGCCGAGAGCGAGAGCAACGACCTGTCCGGCTACGAGCTTCCGTTCGTGCCGCTCACTCCGCAGACCACCGCGGCGACCCCGACGAACGGAACTGACACCTCGGACGACGAGACGTCCGACCCGAGCACTCCAGGCGTGCCCACGCCGACGCCGAGCGCTTCGGCGAGCCCGGACCAGCCGGAACCGAAACCCACGACCAAACCGGCGTCCACTCCCACGGCGATCTCGACGACCTCCGGGAGCACCACGACGCCGCGTTCGACGGCGACGACGACTCGGCGGCCGACGACCTCGGCCACGTCGACGACTCCGCCCGCGACGACGGCTACGCAGACCTCCGGCGAGGGCTCGTTGCCGTTCAACCCGGATCCGGTGGAGGTCACGCCGATCTGGGACGTCAGCATCCCGTCCATCACCGTCGAGTAGACGTCCTCGTCCGCCTGAACCGGTGTCTCCGCGTCCCCAGGGGGCGCCCCCGCCGGGCGTGCAGTCCTGAAGGCCGATCTCGGACTGCCCGCCCGGAGTTGGCGGCTCGAAGCGCTGATGATTTTGGTCGTTGCGGGAGCCCGTCGCGGAATCCCGAGCCTCGGACCTCCGCTGCCGCCGTTGCTTTAGAGCAAAAGTCGAGGATTCTGGCTGCTACAGCAACCGAAATCCTCGACTCTTGCGGATCGTCAAGTGACTCTACGTCACTTTTTGTCGCCATTGGTATGAATTGCTGGCGCTGCTCGGCAGCGCGGGATCGCCGGTGGGTCGCCGTGCGGCGGGTGAGTCCGGACCCCTGGCGACCCCGGATCCCTGGCGACCCCGGATCCCTGGCGACCCCGGATCCCTGGCGACCCCGGATCCCTGGCGACCCCGGATCCCTGGCGACCCCGGATCCCTGGCGGCCACAGTCCTCAGATCTTGCTTGGCAGCAACAGCGGCCGTGGGGGACCCGAAGCTGATCTCCGGTCCAGCAACCGAAGCCGACCCCGAGGAGAGTTGGGCCTGGGTCGGCTGATACGGCGATGCGTCCTGGTACGGCGATGTGTCAGCCGGTGCGCAGCTGGTCCCGCCCTCAGCTGGTGCCGTGTGGTCAGCTGGTGCGGTCGACGACGAAGTCGGCCAGCGACTCCAGAGCCGTCTTCGCGGGACCGTCGGGCAGCGGGGCGAGGCAGGCCCGGGCTTCGCCCGACCAGCGCGCCAGCTCCGCTCGGGCCCGGTCCATCGCGGGATGCTCCCGCAGCACCTCCAGTGCCTCCACGACGGCGCTTTCGGTCACCCCGGAGCTCGCCCACGGGTCCGCGCCGAGCAGGTCACGCAGCCGGCGCGCACCCGCGTCCTCGCCCTCAAGGGCGTAGAGGACGGGCAGGGTCGGAATTCCCTCACGAAGATCGGTTCCGGGGGTCTTCCCGGAGGTCTCGGTCGGTGACGCGAGGTCGATGATGTCGTCGGAAAGCTGGAAGGCGACACCGAACCGCTCACCGAAGGCCGCCAGGACGTCGGCCGTGACCCGGTCGGCACCGGCCAGCATCGCACCGAGCCGGCCCGAGGTGGCGATCAGCGACGCGGTCTTGTCGGTGATGACCCGCAGGTAGTGCTCGATCTGGTTCTGGCCGGGCCCGGGGCCGACGGTCTCCCGGATCTGCCCTTCGCACAGTGTCGCGATGGTGCGGGCGAGAATGCGCGTCGCCTCCGGGCCCAGGTCGGCCGTGATCTCGGAGGCGCGGGCGAACAGGAAGTCGCCGGTGAGGATCGCGACGGTGTTCGTCCAGCGCGCGTTCGCCGACGCCGCTCCGCGCCTCAGCGGCGCCTCGTCCATGACGTCGTCGTGGTAGAGCGTCGAAAGATGCGTCAGCTCGATCGCGACGGCGGCCGGCACGACGCCGGCCGCCTCGGGATCGGCGAACTGGGCGGCCAGCAGCACGACCATCGGCCGGAACCGCTTGCCGCCCGCGTCAACGAGGTGCCGCGAGGCCTCGGTGACAAAGGAGAACTCGCTGTGGACGGAAAGCCGCAGCATCTCCTCGACCGCGGCCAGCCCCACCCGGACAGCCTTCTCCAGATCAGGGTCAGCCCTGATCCCCATCACGTCCAACCCGATAGCGCTCATACCACCATCAGCGTACGAAGCCGGAGGTCGCTGCGGTGTTCGCCAGGTCGAGAAGCGGCTGTGGAACAACACCCAGCAGAAGCGTCATGAGCGCGCCGATGCCCACTGTCGCAAAGGTCAACGTCGGTCGGGTGACGACGACAGGACCGTCGGCGAGCGGTTCGGAGAAGAACATGACAACGATCACACGGACGTAGAAGAACGCGGCGATCGCGCTGCACACGAGCGCGACGATGACCAGCGGGGTCGCGTCACCGTCGATCGCGGCCTGGAAGACCGCGAACTTGCCGGTGAAGCCGCTGGTCAGCGGGATTCCGGCGAGTGCGAGCAGCAGGAAGGCGAAGATGCCCGCCAGCACCGGTGAGGTGCGGCCCACGCCCTGCCACTGGGACAGGTCGCTGGCCTCGCCGTCCCCGGTCCGGACCAGCGAGACGACGGCGAACGCGGCCATGGTGGTGAAGCCGTAGGTCACCAGGTAGAACATCGCGCCGCGCAGGCCGTCGGAGTTCGACCCGGCCATGCCGACCAGCAGAAAGCCGGCGTGCGCGACGGCCGAGTAGGCCAGCATCCGCTTGATGTCGCGCTGGGTCAGCGCGAGCACGGCACCCACGACCATGGTGAGGATCGCGACGGCCCAGATCACCGGGCGCCAGTCCCACCGCATGCCACCGAAGGCCACGTAGAAGACCCGCAGCAGCGCGCCGAAGGCCGCGACCTTGGTACCGGCGGCCATGAAGGCGGTGATCGGCGTCGGTGAACCCTGGTAGACGTCCGGCGTCCAGGAGTGGAACGGGGCGGCGCCGATCTTGAAGAAGAGACCGACCCCGATCAGCGCGAGCGACAGGTAGAGGTAGGTGTCGTTCTTCCCGACCGTGCCGACCGCGTCAGCGACCCGGCCGAGCTCGACGCTGCTGGCGTAGCCGTAGGCGAACGCGACGCCGTACAGAAAGAAGGCGGAGGAGAACGCGCCGAGCAGGAAGTACTTCATCGCCGCTTCCTGCGACAGCAGCCGGCGCCGGCGGGCAAGCCCGGCCAGCAGGTACAGCGGCAGGGAGAGGATCTCCAGCGCGACGAACATGACGAGCAGGTTGTTCGACGCGACGAACAGCAGCATCCCGGTGACCGAGAAGACCATCAGCGGGTACGCCTCGGTCTGCACCTCCGGGGAGGTGCGCTGCGCCGTGGAGCCCTTCGAGCCGGGCACCACGGCCGCGGAGGCGACGAGCGCACCGCCGGAGGAGTCCAGCGAGCGCTCGGCCACCAGCAGCACGGCCAGCGCCGCGAAGACCAGGATGGTGCCCTGCATGAACAGGGTCGGGCCGTCGATGGCCACCGCGCCGGCCGCGAGGATCTGCCGGCGGGCGTGCAGGAGCACCACGGCGACGAACGCGCCGATGAACCCGGCACCGGCGAGCAGCGGCTGGATCAGCCGCCGCGCCTTCGGCGGTGCGAAGGCGTCGACGAGCACCCCGGCCAGCGCGACGCCGAACAGGATGAGCATCGGGCTGAGCGCCGAGTACTCGATCGACGGTGGTGTGATCTTCTGTGTGACGCCCTGCGCCACCACGGTCGAAACCGCGCTCACGAATGGCCTCCGGACTGCGTTGCGGCCACCGGGGCCGTCGGGGCCGGGTCGGACTTCCCGATGTCCTCGAACGTGCTGGTCACCGCGGGCGTGATGATGTCAAGCAGCGGCTTCGGGTAGACCCCGAGCCCGATGATCAGCGCCACCATCGGCGCGACCACGACCCGTTCCCGCACGCTCAGGTCCTTGACGAGGCGAAGCTTCTCGTCCTTCACCGGACCGGTCATCGTGCGCTGGTACAGGAACAGGATGTAGATCGCGGCCAGCACGATCCCGCAGGTCGCGACGATCGCCAGCGCGCGGTACTCGGTGAACGTCCCCACCAGGACGAGGAACTCGCTCACGAAGCTGTTCGTCCCCGGCAGCGCCAGCGAGGAGAGGCCGGCGATCAGGAACACCCCGGCGAGCATCGGTGTCACCTGGGCCATGCCGCCGTAGGCGCCGACGTCCCGGCTGCCCTGGCGGGAGACCAGGAAGCCGACCACCACGAACAGCAGGCCGGTCGACAGGCCGTGGTTGACCATGTAGAGCACGGCGCCGGTCCCGGCCTGCGAGGTGAAGGCGAACGTGCCCAGCGCGATGAACCCGAAGTGCGCCAGCGAGGTGTAGGCGACCAGGCGTTTCATGTCCCGTTGCCCGATCGCCAGCAGCGCGCCGTAGAAGATGCCGATCACCGCGAGCGCCAGCACCATCGGCGCGAAGTACTCGGAGGCGTCCGGGAACAGCGGGATGCAGTAGCGGATGAGGCCGAACGTGCCGACCTTGTCCAGGACGCCGACGAGCAGCACGGCGCCACCGGTCGGCGACTGGGCACCGGCGTCGGGCAGCCAGGTGTGGAACGGGAACAACGGCGCCTTGATCGCGAAGGCGATGAAGAAGCCGAGGAAGAGCAGCTTCTGCGTGTCCGGCGTGATGACCAGGTGCTGGCGCAGCGTGGCGAAGTCGAACGTGCCGCCGGTGTCGAACTGCTGCGAGGAGAGCACGTAGAGGCCGATCACCGCGGCGAGCATCAGCAGCCCGCCGAACAGGCTGTAGAGCAGGAACTTCACCGCCGCGTACGACCGCTGCGCCTTCTCCTCGACGGGCCCGTAGCTCCCGATGAGGAAGTACATCGGGATGAGCATGGCCTCGAAGAAGACGTAGAAGAGGAACACGTCGGTCGCCGCGAAGACGCCGATCATGCCCGTCTCCAGCGCCAGCAGCAGCGCAAAGAACGCCGGGACGGACCGGTTGACGTTGTCCGCCTCGTCCCAGGAGGCCAGCACGACCACCGGGACCAGCAGCGCGGCGAGCAGCATCAGCACCAGCGAGATGCCGTCGGCGCCGACCGAGTAGGAGACGCCGAACTGCTTGATCCATTCGTGCTTCTGGCCGAACTGGAAGCCGGCCTTGTCCGGGTCGTAGGCGGCGGTGGCCAGCACCGCGAGCACCAGCACGACCAGCGAGACGGCCAGTGCGAGCTGCTTGGCGAGCAGCGCGGAGCGGCGCGGAAGCAGCGCGACCAGAAGCGAACCGACCGCGGGGACGATCAGCATGATCGTCAGCCAGGGAGCCGTACTCATGTCAGCCGGCCCTGGTCAGCAGCAGAGCACCGACCACGAGGACGGTACCTCCCAACATCGACAGTGCGTAGGACCGGACGAAGCCGGTCTGGGTGCGTCGCAGCCGGCCGGACAGTCCACCGATGGCCGCAGCGCTGCCGCGCACGAAGCCGTCGATCCCGACGTTGTCCGCCCATACCAGGAAGCGGGTCAGGTACTGCCCCGGCCGCATGGCGACGGTCTCGTTGATCGTGTTCGCATAGAGGTCGTGCCGCGCGGCGACGGTCAGCACGCTGACCTCGGCGTCGGTCCGGGCGACGGCCTCGACCGGGCGGAGCTGGTAGCGCAGGAAGGCGCCGGCGAAACCACCGGCCGAGACGACCAGCGTGAGCGCGGTGACCACGGCCGGCGAGATGTCGTGATGGGCCTCGCCGTGCTCGCCGACCACCGGGGCGAGCCAGTTCTGCATCGAGTCACCGAGGACGAACAGACCACCGGCGAACACGGAGCCGACCGCCAGCAGCAGCATCGGGCCGGTCATGCTGGCCGGCGACTCGTGCGGGTGCTTCGCCTCCGGCCCGTCGTGCGCCCAGCGCTCCTCGCCGTGGAAGGTCATCAGGAACAGCCGGGTCATGTAGAAGGCGGTGATCCCGGCGCCGAGCAGGGCCACGCCACCGAGGACGTAGCCGCTCGTGCCGCCCTTGGCCAGCGCGGTCTCGATGATCCGGTCCTTGGTGAAGAAGCCGGACAGGCCCGGGAAGCCGATGATCGCCAGGTAGCCGAGCCCGAAGGTGATCCAGGTGATCGGCATGTACTTGCGCAGGTTTCCGTAGCGGCGCATGTCCTGCTCGTCGTCCATCGCGTGGATGACGGAGCCGGACCCGAGGAAGAGGCCGGCCTTGAAGAAGCCGTGCGCGAGCAGGTGCATGATGCCCAGCGCGTATCCCGCGGGCCCGAGCCCGACGGCCAGGAACATGTAGCCGATCTGGCTGACCGTCGAGTACGCCAGGACCTTCTTGATGTCGTCGTAGGCGCAGCCGATGACGCACCCGATCATGATCGTGACGGCGCCGATGATCAGGACCACGGTGCGCGCGGCCTGCGTCTGGTCGAAGATCGGAGCCGAGCGGACGATCAGGTACACGCCGGCGGTGACCATCGTCGCCGCGTGGATCAGCGCCGAGATCGGGGTCGGGCCCTCCATGGCGTCCGGGAGCCAGGCCTGCAGCGGGAACTGGCCGGACTTGCCGCAGGCGCCGAGCAGGAGCAGCAGCGCCATCGCGCTGATGGTCCCGTACCCGATCACGTCCGCGGCGGCGGCGCCGAACACGTCGTCGTAGTTGGTGCTGCCGACGGTGGCGAACATGAACATGATCGCGAGCGCCAGGCCGACGTCACCGACCCGGTTCATGTAGAAGGCCTTGTTCGCGGCGGTGGCCGCCGCGGGCTTGTACTCCCAGAACTTGATGAGCAGGAAGGAGGAGAGGCCGACCAGCTCCCACCCGCCGTAGAGGACCAGGAAGTTGTTGCCCAGCACCAGCAGCAGCATCGAGGCCAGGAAGAGGTTCATGTAGGCGAAGAAGCGCCGCCGGCCCGGATCGTGCGACATGTAGCCGATCGAGTAGATGTGGATCAGCGTGCCCACACCGGTGATCAGCAGCACGAACAGAACGGAGAGCTGGTCGACCAGCAGGCCGACGTCCACCTGGAAACCGTTGACCGGCACCCAGCTGAACAGGTGCTGGGAGACCGCGCGGCCGTCGCCGCCGCGGTCGAGCAGCCCGAAGAACAGCACCAGGCCGACGACGAACGACGCCGCCGCCGTGGCCGTGCCGAGCAGGTGGCCCCACCGGTCGGTGCGCTTCCCGCCGAGCAGGAGGATCGCCGCCCCGGCCAGCGGAAGTGCGATGAGCAGCCAGGTCAGCGAGAACGCCCCGGACGCGGTGGCGTAGTGCACGGCCCCACCGCCGTGCTCCTCGGCCGCGAGGAGGGCCGCGGGGGCGCTCATCGTGGTCCGGTTCCGGGCGCGTGCGCCAGCGCCAGGGCCACCGCAGGTGGTCCGGGCCGCGCCGCCCCTGTTGCGCAAAGCGTCACTGCAGTGTCGTCCGTTCTTCCGTGACCGGAGGTCCCGGTCGCGGCCGCGCCTGCGGCGGCCGGGGACAGGCCTGGAGGAGGCCCGAGTACGTCGAAAAGGGTCCCGAGTACGTCGAAAGGGTTCAGTGAGTCTTTTCCACCGTCGGCGCCGACCTGCGGTATCCGGCCGTACACCGTGAGATGGAAATGGCTCAGTACTTCAGCAGGTTCACGTCGTCGACGGAGGCGGATCTGCGCGTCCGGAAGATCGCCAGGATGATCGCGAGGCCCACGACCACCTCGGCGGCGGCCACCACCATGACGAAGAAGGCCATGATCTGGCCCTCCAGCGTCCCGTGGATCCGGGAGAACGTCACCAGCGTCAGGTTCACCGAGTTGAGCATCAGCTCGATGGACATGAACACGACGATCGCGTTGCGGCGGACCAGGACACCCGTCGCCCCGATGGTGAACAGCAGCCCCGCCAGGATCAGATAGTTCGCCGGGTTCACCGACCACCCCCGCTGCCCGCGCCGACCGGCGCCGCCTCGCCGACAGCGTTCGCGCCGTCCGCGTCCTCCGCCACGGCGGAGCCGTTGACATGCTGACCGCCGCCGCCGACCTGGGGACCGCCTGCTCCGGAGTCGCCTGAATCGGGCCCGCCTGAACCGGGACCGCCGGAAGGCCCGGAGGAGCCAGGACCCCCGAGGCCGGTGCCGCCGGTACCGCTCGCGTCCGGCCCCTCGTCGTGGGACGGACCGCCGACGACCGCCGGCTCCCCGGAGCCGCGCACGGCCTGCTCCAGATCCGGGTTGATCGCGAAGACCTTCGGCCCGGGCCGCGGGGTGATCGGGCCGCCCTCGGTGAAGCGGCGGCGCATCCGCTCCTTCTGCGTCAGCTTCTCGCCGGTGTGCTCACGGTGGCCGAGCACCATCGTCCCGATGGCGGCCACGACGAGCAGTGCCGAGATCGCCTCGAAGACGAAGACGTACTCGCTGAAGAGCAGCTTCCCGATCGCCGTGACGTTGCCCTCGGAGTTCGCCGCGTCGAGGCCGGCGGCGCTGCCGCCGTCGATCGCCCGCCCGATCGGGAAGACCAGCAGCCCGGCGAAGCCCAGGCCGAGGATCACCGCGGCGATTCGCTGGCCGCGCAGCGTCTCGACGAGTGAGTCGGACGAGTCCACCCCGACCAGCATCAGCACGAACAGGAACAGAACCATGATCGCGCCGGTATAGACGATGATCTGGACGAAACCCAGGAAGGGCGCGTCCTGGAGCAGGTAGAACACCGCCACGCAGAACAGGTTCACCACGAGCAGCAACGCCGAGTGCACGGCGCTGCGCATCAGCACCATCCCGAGCCCGGCGATCAGCGCCACCGGCGCGAGCAGCCAGAAGGTCCAGGCCTCGCCGTTCGACGTGCTGGTGATCTCGGCCGCCTGGGCGAGGATCTGCGGGCTCATCGCGCCCGCTCCGAACCCGCGCCGTTGGCTGGCACCGCGCCCGTCTGGGTGTCGCCGCCCGTCTGGGTGTCGCCGCCCGTCTGGGTGTCGCCGCCCGTCTGGGTGTCGCCGTCCGCCTGGGTGTCGCCGTCCGCCTGGGTGTCGCTGCCGACCTGCCAGGGCAGCGGGGCCTCGGGGTCGCGGGTGTAGTAGTCGGTCTCGCTCTCGCCGAGGAACATCGGATGCGGCGGTGCCTGCATCCCCTCCCGCAGCGGCGCGAGGAGCTGCTCCTTGGTGAAGATCAGGTCCTGGCGGCTGTCGTCGGCGAGCTCGTACTCGTTCGACATCGTGAGCGCCCGGGTCGGGCATGCCTCGATGCACAGCCCGCACAGGATGCAGCGCAGGTAGTTGATCTGGTAGACGCGGCCGTACCGCTCACCCGGGGAGTAACGCTCCTCGTCGGTGTTGTCCGCGCCCTCGACGTAGATCGCGTCCGCCGGGCAGGCCCAGGCGCACAGCTCGCACCCGACGCACTTCTCCAGCCCGTCGGGGTGCCGGTTGAGCTGGTGACGCCCGTGGAACCGCGGCGCCGTCTCCTTCTTGTACTCCGGGTACTGCTCGGTCGTCGGCTTCTTGAACATCGTCGAGAAGGTGACGCCGAAACCCTTGTAGGGGTCGAGGATCCCCATGGTTCAGCTCTCCTGACGCGGGCCGGCGCCCGCGGGGATGACGGTGGTGTTTCCCTTGTCGAGCCCGGCGATCGCCCGTGCCGGGCCGCCCTGCGGCGGCGGCCAGGGAATGTTGTCCAGGCTCGGAGCCGATTCGGCCCGTTCCCGCTCGGCCTCCTCCTGCTCGCGCGCTGCCTTGGCCGCGCCCGGATCGATGATCGCGACGATGAGCAGGATGCCGACCACGACCCCGAAGCCGATGAGCCAGGGTGTCCGGTCGGTGACGTGCTGCTGGTAGGCGCGGAACGTGGCGACCGCGCACACCCAGACGAGTCCGACCGGGATCAGGACCTTCCAGCCGAAGGCCATGAACTGGTCGTAGCGCAGCCGCGGCAGCGTTCCCCGCAGCCAGATGAAGAAGAAGATGAACGCCAGCAGCTTGCCGACGAACCAGATCAGCGGGAACCACCCGTGGTCCAGCCCGGACAGCCCCGGAATCGGCGGCGGCTGCCAGCCGCCGAGGAACAGCGTGGTCGCGATCGCCGACACGGTGACCATGTTGATGTACTCGGCGAGGAAGAAGAACGCGAACTTGATCGAGCTGTACTCGGTGTGGAAGCCACCGACCAGCTCGCCCTCGGCCTCGGGCAGGTCGAAGGGGGTCCGGTTCGTCTCACCGACCATCGCGATGACGTACAGGACGAACGACGGCAGCAGCGCGACATACCACCAGTCGTGCTGGCTCTGCACGATGCCCGCGGTGCTGAGCGTGCCGGCGTAGATGAAGACCGCGACGAACGCCAGGCCCATCGCGACCTCGTAGGAGATGATCTGCGCGGCCGACCGCAGCGAGCCCAGCAGCGGGTACGTCGACCCGCTGGACCAGCCGGAGAGGATCAGGCCGTATACCCCGATCGACGCGGCCGCCAGCAGGTACAGCACGCCGACCGGCAGGTCCGCGAGCTGCAGCAGGGTGCGCTCACCGAAGATCGACACCTCGGGCCCGAACGGGATGCAGGCGAACGCCGCGAACGCCGGCACCGCCGAGATGATCGGCGCCAGGATGAAGATCGGCTTGTCGGCCAGCGCCGGGATGATGTCTTCCTTGAGCATGAGCTTCACGCCGTCGGCGAGGCTCTGCAGCCAGCCGCGCGGGCCGTGCCGGTTCGGCCCGATCCGCTGCTGCATCTTCGCGACGACCTTGCGCTCGAAGACGATCGAGAACAGCGTCATCACGAGCAGGAACCCGAAGACCACGACCGCTTTGAGCAGGATGAGCCAGAACGGGTCGTCGGTGAGGACGGATGTGTCCGGGTCGCCGACGTTCGCGGCGAGCAGGAGCGTCGAGGTCCCGGTCATGCCCGGCCTCCGGTGATGTCGGTGGTGAGGCGGACCAGCACCCCGGCGTGCTCCGCCAGCGAACGGCGGACGTGGGAGCCCGGGGAGTGGGTCGGTACCCAGACCACCCGGTCCGGCATCTCGATGATCTCCAGCGGCAGGGTCACCGAACCGCGGGCCGTGCTCGCGGTGACCGGCTGGCCCTCGACCGCGCCGATCTCGGCCGCAGTCGCCGCGGACAGCAGCAGACGCGGCGGGCGCGCGGTCCCGGCGAGGTAGATCTCACCGGCCTGCAGGGCACCGTCGTCGAGGTTGAGGTGCCAGGTCGCGAGCAGCGCCTCCCCCGGCCCGGCGGTCGCCGGGGCGAGCCCGATGTCGGTCGGCGGCTGGCTGCGGTGGGTCTCGTCGCCGGCCCGGCCGAGCTCGTTCAGCTCCCGCGCGGCCGCGCCCGCATCCGGCAGGAGCAGGTCGACGCCCATCTCGGCGGCGAGCAGGTGCAGCACCCGCAGGTCGGGCAGCGCGGGGGTGTCCAGCGCCCGCTGGAACGGGCGCAGGCGCCCCTCCCAGTTCACGAACGCGCCCGCCTTCTCCGCGACCGGAGCGACCGGGAACACCACGTCCGCGACCGCCGCGATGGACGAGCGGCGGATCTCCAGCGACACGCAGAACGGCACCCGGGCCAGGGTGGCCAGCGCGCCGGCCGGGTCGGGCAGGTCCTCGGCGTCCACGCCGGCGACGATGACCGCGTCGAGCCGGCCCGCCTCGGCGGCGGCCAGGATGCCGGCGGTGTCCCGGCCCGGCGCGCCGAGCAGCGGAGCGCCCCAGAAGGACTCGACCTCGGCGCGGGCACCGACGTCCGCCACCGGGCGCCCGCCCGGAAGCAGCGACGGCAGCAGGCCGGCGGAGACCGCCCCGCGCTCACCGGCGCGGCGTGGAACCCAGGCCAGCGCGGCGCCGGTGGCCGCGGCGAGCCGCAGGGCCGCCGACAGCGCACCGGGTGACTCGGCGGCCCGGGAGCCGACCAGGATCACCGCACCGGGGGCGCGCAGCGCCTCGACGGTGGCCGACGACCCGGCTGCCAGCTCGTCCAGCACCGCGGCCTCGCCGCCGGGCAGGACCGGGATCAGCGTGCCGGCCAGCTTGCGCAGCCCACGGGTGGTCAGCGGCGCGAGCGCGTGCACCGCGGTGCCGCGCTTGGTGGCGGCCTTGCGCAGCCGCAGGAAGACGACGGCGGACTCCTCCTCGGGCTCGAACGCCACGAGCAGGACGGCGGGCGCGGCCTCCAGATCGGCGTAGGTGACACCGATCCCGGTGCCCGCGACGACGCTGCCGAGGAAGGCCTCCTCCTCGGCGGAGTGCGGGCGGGCGCGGAAGTCCACGTCGTTGGTGCGCAGCGCCAGCCGGGCGAACTTGGCGTAGGCGTAGGCGTCCTCGCGGGTCAGCCGGCCGCCGGCCAGGACGCCGACACCGTTGCGGTCGCGGCACTCGGCCAGCCCCCGGGCCGCGTACTCCAACGCCTCGGACCAGCTGGCCTCGACCAGCTCACCGGTGTTGTCGTCGCGGATCAGCGGGGTGGTGAGCCGATCGGCCTGGCGGGCGTAGGTGAACGCGAAGCGGCCCTTGTCGCAGTTCCACTCCTCGTTCACCGCCGGGTCCTCGGCGGCGAGGCGCCGGGTCACCTTGCCGCGACGGTGGTCGGTGCGCAGCGAGCAGCCGGCCGCGCAGTGCTCGCAGGACGTCGGCGTCGACACCAGGTCGAACGGCCGGGCCCGGAACCGGTAGGCGGCGCTGGTGAGCGCGCCGACCGGGCAGATCTGCACGGTGTTGCCGGAGAAGTAGGACGAGAACGGCTGCCCGTCGCTGACGGCGACCTGCTCGGCCGCGCCCCGCTCGAACAGCTCGATGAACGGGTCACCGGCGATCTGCGCGGAGAACCGGGTACACCGCGCGCACAGCACGCAGCGCTCGCGGTCCAGCAGGATCTGGGTGGAGATCGCCAGCGGCTTGGGGTAGGCCCGCTTCGTCTCCTTGAACCGGGAGGTGGCGGCGCCGTTCGCCATCGACTGGTTCTGCAGCGGGCACTCACCGCCCTTGTCGCAGATCGGGCAGTCGAGCGGGTGGTTGAGGAGAAGGAACTCCAGCGTCCCCGCCTGGGCCTTCGCGGCCACCGGCGAGGAGAGCTGGGTCTTCACCACCATGTCCGCGGCGACCGTGGTCGTGCAGGACGCGACCGGCTTGCGCTGGCCCTCGACCTCGACGATGCACTGCCGGCAGGCCCCGACCGGGTCCAGCAGCGGATGGTCGCAGAAGCGCGGGATCTCGATTCCCAGCTGCTCCGCGGCCCGGATGATCAGGGTGCCCTTCGGCACGCTCACCTCGAGGCCGTCGACGGTGAGCGTGACGTGGTCGGGGGCGGCCGGCGCGGCCGGCTTCTCTGGGGCGACAGTCATGATCTCAGTGCGCTCCCGCGTAGGCGCCCGGCGTGTCCGCGGCCTTGCTTGCAGCGGCCGTGCCGTTCGCCGAGCCGGACGGGGTGGAGCCCGACGGGCCCACCGGAGTGATCGGGAGGAACTCGTTCCGGAAGTGCTTGATCCCGGAGACGATCGGCGAGGTGGCGCCGTCCGCGAGCGCGCAGAACGCGCGTCCGAAGATGTTGTCGCAGGCGTCGACGAGGGTGTCGACGTCGTCGGAGTCGCCGTGGCCGCGCTCCATCCGGGAGAGGATCTGCACCATCCAGGTGGTGCCTTCCCGGCAGGGAGTGCACTTGCCGCACGACTCGTGTGCGTAGAACTGGGTGAGGCGGCGGACCACCGGCAGCATGTCGACGGTCTCATCCATGATCATCAGTGCCGCGGTGCCGAGCAGTGACCCGGCCTCCTGCACGCCCTCGAAGTCCAGCGGGACGTCCAGGTGGTCGGCGGTGAGCAGCGGGGTGGACGAGCCACCGGGCGTCCAGGCCTTCAGCTTCCGGCCGCCGAGCACACCGCCCGCCATCTCCAGCAGCTCGCGCAGAGTCGTGCCCATCGGTGCCTCGTACTGGCCGGGCCTGGTCACATGGCCGGACAGGCTGTAGATCTTCGGGCCCGGGGCCCGCTCCCGCCCCATCGAGCGGAACCAGTCGACGCCGTAGTTCACGATGAAGGGCACCGTGGCGATGGTCTCGACGTTGTTCACGACCGTGGGGGACGCGTACAGCCCGTGGGTCGCCGGGAACGGCGGGCGCAGCCGCGGCTGGCCGCGCCGGCCCTCCAGCGAGTCCAGCAGGGCGGTCTCCTCGCCGCAGATGTAGGCGCCGGCGCCGGAGTGCACCACCAGTTCGAGGTCGAAACCGCTACCGAGGATGTCCCGCCCCAGGTAGCCGGCCTCGTACGCCTCCGCGACGGCCGCCCGCAGGCGGCGCGCGGCGTGGATCAGCTCGCCGCGCAGGTAGATGAAGGCCCGGTTCGCGCGCACCGCGTAGGCGGCGATCACGATGCCCTCGATCAGCGAGTGCGGGTCGGCCTTCATCAGCGGGGCGTCCTTGCAGGTGCCCGGCTCGCCCTCGTCGGCGTTGATGACGAGGTAGTGCGGCTTGCCGTCGCCCTGCGGGATGAAGCCCCACTTCATGCCGGTGGGGAAGCCCGCGCCGCCCCGGCCGCGCAGGCCGGAGTCCTTGACGAGCTTGATGAGGTCGTCCGGCGCCTGCGCCAGCGCCCGGCGCAGGCCCTGGTAGCCGTCGAGACGCTCGTAGGTCGCCAGCGTCCACGACTCGGGCACGTTCCAGCGCCGGGTGAGGACCGGGGTGACAGGCATGGTCAGTTCACCTTCGTCTGCGGCGCGGCCGCCGGCGGCGCGGTCGACGGGAGCGGGGTCAGCGGCGGGGCGCCGGCGACGCCGTCCTCGGGCTTCCAGCCGCCGGCCTCGGCGATCAGCACCCCGGCGAGCGACGGCTCCCCCACGCCCGGGCCGGCGACGCCGTCGGGCCGCGGGTCGGCGAACCCGGCGAGTTGGAAGGACGCCTCGGCGAACGTGCACAGCGGGCCGCCGCGGGTCGGCGCCGGGCGCTCGCCGCGCCGCAGCGCGTCCACGATGCCCTCGGCGGAGTCCGGGGTGACCTGGTCGTAGAACTCGTAGTTCACGGTCATGACCGGCGCGTAGTCGCAGGCCGCCAGGCACTCGGCGTGCTCCAGCGTGATCGTTCCGTCCTCGGTGGTCTGGTCGTGCCCGACCCCGAGGTTCGCCGACAGCCGCTTGTAGACGTCCTCACCGCCGCGCAGCAGGCAGGACAGGTTCGTGCACACCGAGACCAGCCAGTCACCGACCGGACGGCGCTTGTACATCGTGTAGAAGGTCGCGACCGCGCCGACCTCGGCGTGGGTGAGGCCGAGCTGCTCGGCGCAGAAGTCCACGCCCTCCGCGGTGACCGCCCCCTCCTCCGACTGCACCAGGTGCAGCATGGGCAGCAGCGCGGAGCGGGAACGCCCCTCCGGGTAGCGCGCGATGATCTCGCGGGCGGCAGCCCGGGTCTGTTCGGTCAGTGGCATCAGCGGTCAACTCCCCCGAGCACCGGGTCCACGGAGGCAACTCCGACGATCACGTCGGCCACCTGCCCGCCCTCCGTCATCGCGGGCACGGCCTGCAGATTGACGAAGCTTGGGTCACGCACGTGGACGCGGAACGGCCTGGTGCCGCCGTCGCTGACCACGTGGTAGCCGAGTTCGCCGCGCGGCGACTCGATCTGTGTGTAGACCTGGCCGGCCGGCACCCGGAAGCCCTCGGTGACGAGCTTGAAGTGGTGGATCAGGGCCTCCATCGAGGTGCCCATGATCTTGCGGATGTGGTCGAGCGAGTTACCCATGCCGTCGGAGCCGATCGAGAGCTGGGACGGCCAGGCGATCTTCTTGTCGGCGACCATGACCGGCCCGGGCCGCAGCCGGTCCAGGCACTGCTCGATGATCTTGAGGGACTCGCCCATCTCCTCCAGCCGCACCAGGTACCGGGCGTAGGAGTCGCCCTCAAGCGCGGTGGGGACGTCGAAGTCGTAGGTCTCGTAGCCGCAGTACGGCATGGTCTTGCGCAGGTCCCACGGCAGGCCGGCGGCACGCAGCACCGGGCCGGTCGTCCCCAGCGCGATGCAGGCGGCCGCGTCGAGGAAGTTGACGTCGACCATCCGCGCCTTCCAGATGGGCTGGCCGGTCAGCAGCGCGTGGTATTCGCGGATCCTCTTCGGCATGTCGACCAGGAACTCGCGGATCCGCGGGATCGCCTCGTCCGGGATGTCCTGGGCGAGGCCGCCGGGGCGGATGTAGGCGTGGTTCATCCGCAGGCCGGTGATCAGCTCGAGCAGGTCGAGGATCTTCTCCCGCTCACGGAAACCGAAGATCATGCCGGTGGTGGCGCCGAGCTCCATACCGCCGGTCGCCAGCCACACCAGGTGCGAGGCGATCCGCTGCAGCTCCATGACCAGCACCCGGATGACGGTCGCCCGCTCGGGGACCTCGTCGGTGATGCCGAGCAGCTTCTCCACCGACAGGCAGTAGGCCGCCTCGTTGTACAGCGGGGACAGGTAGTCCGCCCGGGTCAGGAAGGTGACCGCCTGAGTCCAGGTGCGGTACTCGCAGCTCTTCTCGATGCCGGTGTGCAGGTAGCCGATGACGATCCGGGTCTCGGTGACCGTCTCGCCCTCGATCTCCAGCACCAGCCGCAGCACGCCGTGCGTGGACGGATGCTGGGGGCCCATGTTGACGGTGATGCGCTCGCCGTCGGACTCGCCGGAGCCCAGGACCTGCTCCCAGTCACCACCGGTGACGGTGTAGACGCGGCCGGCTGACGACTCGGTGAAGCCTGCCTCGTAGGGCTGCGCCCCGGTGACGGGCTCGGCCGGACCGCCGGGTGCCATCCCGCCCGCGGCGTCGACGGGCGTCTCGGTGTGCGTGCTCATAGCGAACCTCGGATGTCGGCTCGGGTGTACCTGCCAGCCGGGATATGGGCGGCTGTACCAGTCGCGGCCCCGGCCTCCACCCGCTCCGGCGTGCAACCCGGGCGGTGCCTGGTCGGCAGCCCGGTCACGAGTAGCTCCGGCGGGTGTCAGGGGGCGGGATCTGCGCGCCCTTGTAGTCGACGGCGATGCCGCCGAGCGGATAGTCCTTGCGCTGCGGGTGGCCCACCCAGTCGTCCGGCATCATGATCCGGGCCAGGCCCGGGTGGCCCTCGTAGACGAGGCCGAACAGGTCGTAGGCCTCGCGCTCGTGCCAGTCCGCGGTCGGCCAGACCGGGGTCAGGCTCGGCAGGTGCGGGTCGCCGTCGGCCACCGAGACCTCGACGCGCAGCCGGCGGCGGTGGGTCATCGAGGTCAGGTGCACGACCGAATGCAGGCGGCGGCCGGTGAGGTCGTCCGGATAGTCGACGCCGGACAGCGACGACAGCAGCTCGAAGCGCAGGCCCGGGTCGTCGCGCAGCGTCCAGGCTACATCCAGCAGCCGCTCGCGGCGCACGTGGATCGTCAGCTCGCCGTACGCGAACACGACCCGCTCGACGGCGTCACCCAGCTCGGGGAAGACCCGCTCCAGGGTGTCGTACACCGAGTCCGCGGCGTCGTCCCCGAACGGCCTGACGCTGGAGGCCAGGCTGGGCACCGGCGGCACGAGCCCGCCGAACCCGGAGGTGTCACCGCTGCCGCGCGCGCCGAAGGCGTCCCGGCGACGGCCGCCCGGGCCCCCCGGCACTCCGGCGCTGCCCGGAACCAGCTCAGTCATCGGTCAGGGTCTCCGTGCTCGGGCCGGGACCACCGGCCCGGGACTCGTCGGTCGGCTTCGCGTCGAACGGCACCCGCTTGCCTCGGCCGAAGACCGACGGCGGGGCGATCGCGGCGGGGCGGCGGGCATCCAGCGAAGGCTCGACGGCGCCGAGGCCGGCCGGGACCGGTGCGCCCTCGGGGATGCTGAAACGCTTGCGGTCGTTGACCGACAGCGTGCGGGTGTCGAGCGCCCCCGCCGGCAGGCCGGCCTGGGCGGTAGCGACCTCGATGGGCTTGGCGTAGGGCGCCGAGCCGATCTTCGTGTGCTCGACCTTGCCCGCGACCGACCCGGCGAGGATCTTCTCGTGCAGCTTGATGATCGCGTCCATCAGCATCTCGGGACGCGGCGGGCACCCGGGCAGGTACATGTCGACCGGCACGATGTGGTCGACGCCCTGCACGATCGCGTAGTTGTTGAACATCCCGCCGCTGCTCGCGCAGACACCCATCGACAGCACCCACTTGGGCTCGGGCATCTGGTCGTAGATCTGGCGCAGCACCGGGGCCATCTTCTGGCTGACCCGGCCGGCCACGATCATGAGGTCGGCCTGGCGGGGGCTGGCCCGGAAGACCTCCATCCCGAAGCGGGACAGGTCGTACCGACCGGCACCGGTCGACATCATCTCGATGGCACAGCAGGCCAGGCCGAAGGTGGCCGGCCACAGCGACGAGCGTCGTGACCAGTTGGCCAGCATCTCGACGGTGGTCAGCAGCACTCCACCGGGAAGCTTCTCTTCTAGTCCCATTCCAGACCCCCCCGGCGCCACATGTAGGCGTAGGCGACGAAGATCGTCGCCATGAACGACACCATCGCGCCGAGACCGAAGACCGCGAGACTGTCGAACGCGACGGCCCACGGGAACAGGAAGATGATCTCGATGTCGAAGACGATGAAGAGCATCGCGGTGATGTAGTACTTCACCGGGAACCGGTGCGGCCCGGCCGGCACCGGCTCGGGTTCGATACCGCACTCGTAGATGTCGACCTTGGCACGGTTGAACCGTTTCGGGCCGACCAGGGTGCTCACCACCACGGAACCAACCGCGAACAGCATCGCGATCGCGAGCAGAACGAGGATCGGCACATAACTGTCAAGCATGCCGAACTCCTCTCCTTCGAATGTTTGGTGCGGACGTCTTGGTGGCGGTTCGCCGGGCGCGGTCGCCGTAACGCGCCCCTCCCGGGCCAACCGGTACTTCACGCTCCCACCCCGGCCAGCGGCGTGAGTGCGGGTGCAGCCTACGCGACCTCTCTTTTCCCGGTCGCACCGGGATTGTTCTCCCGACCAGCGCCGCGACACCCGCCCGAGCACGGACGGATCGCGGCCGAAACACTCTTCCGTCCGTAGCCCGCGGGCCGGACGAAAATCCGCTTCACTCGACCGGGTCGAGGGTCGCGGGCCGGTGGGCGGACGTCGGAGGCGGCAGTCAGGATGCGGGAGTCAGCCGGGTAAGTGCGTTGATCAGTCGGTCGGCGGCATCACCTCCCTGCGGATCGGTGAGATTAGCCATGATCTTCAGGACGAAGCGCATCAGCGTCGGCCGAGGCAGTCCGTACCGGGTACCGAGGCCCATCACGGTTGGATTCCCGATGAGCTGTACAAAGAAGCGACCCAGGGTGTAATAGCCCCCATAGGTCTCCCGGATGATCTCCGGATAACGGGCCAGCGCCCGCTCACGGGCCGGCCCCGAGTGCCGGGCGAGCGCGAGCACGATCGTCTCCGCCGCAATGCGGCCCGACTCCATCGCATAGGCGATGCCCTCACCGTTGAACGGGTTCACCATCCCGCCGGCGTCACCGACGAGCAGAACACCGTCCTGGTAGTGCGGGGTGCGGTTGAACGCCATCGGCAGGGCACTCCCGCGCACCGGCCCGAGCGCGTTCTCCTCGCCGAATCCCCACTCCGCCGGCAGCGGCGACAGCCATCGCCCCAGCAGGTCCCGGTAGTCGGTGTTCTGGAAGGCCGTCGCGGTGTTCAGCATGCCCAGGCCGACATTGCTGGTGCCGTCACCCATACCGAAGATCCAGCCGTATCCGGGAAGGAGCCGGCTCTCCCTCGGCTTGCCCTCCCACAGCTCGAGATGGGACTCCAGGAAGTCGTCGTTGGTACGCGGGCTGCGGTAGTAGCGGCGCACCGCCACGCCGAGCGGTCGGTCCTCCCGCCGGCGAATCCCGAGCGCGAGCGCGATACGCGCGCTGTTCCCGTCCGCCGCGACGACGACCGGCGCGTGGAAGTTCACCGGCGCCCGGTCCACCCCCGACCGGGCGGTCACCCCGATCACCCGCCCCGTGCGCTCGTCGCGCAGCGGGCCGGTCACCGACGTCGCCTCCCGCAACCGCGCCCCGGCCTTCACGGCGTGTCGCGCGAGCATCTCGTCGAAGTCCGCGCGGGGCCGGACGAGCCCGTAGTCGGGCCAGCTCGCGAGCTCCGGCCACGGCAGCTCGAGCCGCACCCCGCCACCGACGATGCGCAGCCCCTTGTTCCGCAGCCAGCCGGCCTCGGTGGAGGTGTCGATCCCCATCTCGACGAGGCTGCGCACGGCACGGGGGGTCAGCCCGTCACCGCAGACCTTCTCACGCGGGAAGGTGCTCTTCTCCAGCAGCAGCACATCGAGGCCGGTGCGGGCCAGGTGGTAGGCCGCCGCCGACCCGCCGGGCCCCGCGCCCACCACGATGACGTCGGCGTCGCGGCGGTCGTCCGTTCGGGCGCCGTCTCGTTTCGCCATCCCTGTGGTCACACGCTGCTCCGGATTCCCACGCCTGTCGGCCGATCGCCGGCCTTGTTCCAGATCCCCTGCTTGCGCGCTCGTGAAATTCTTCACGAGCGCCACGCCGAAGTGTAGGCCTTGGCCGGCCCTGAGGCACCAACCAGGACCTCCAGAAAAGAAGAACAGTCAACCGACACCCCAGGGCGACGACACAGCGCTACAGCCCGGCAACCGATGGCACCTTCGTTCTGGCCCGTCCGGGCCAGACCGGCGACGGACCGACCCGCCCGACAGCACCCGACCCGAGCGGGCCGACACGGCCGGACAGGGCCGACGCGAGCGAGGCGATACGACCAGACAGGGCCCGACCCGAGCGACCCGACGCCGCCAGAGGGGGCCCGACGGGGCCCGGCCCGGCCCAGGAGGTGACATGACCATCCGAACCGGGTAGTTCCCGAAAGCTGGATGACCCCGCGCTGGCCCGCGCGCTCACGGACCGACGCCCCCACTGACCCGGAGCCCGCCGATCATCTCCGGCACGGATCGACAGGCCCCACCGACCTCCGAGAGCGACGCGGTCATGACATCAGAAACAGTCGTCCTCACCACGGCGGACGGCCCCACCCCGCCTTCATCGCGGAACCCGGGCGTACCGTCCGCGGCGGAGTGCTCATCCTGCACGAGGTGTTCGGTCTCACCGACCACATCACCGACGTGTGCCGCAGGTTCGCGGACGCCGGCTGGCGGGCCGTCGCCCCGGACCTCTACCACCGGCAGGGATCGCCCGTGTTCGACCACTCGGACGCCGGAGCGGCGCTCGCGCTGCGCGGGCGGCTGGCCGGTGACGACATCCTCGACGACCTGGACTCCGGGCTGATGGTCCTCGCCGAGTCGGGAACACCGATCGACCGAAGCGCGGTCGTCGGATTCTGCATGGGCGGCAGCCTCGCCTTCCACGCCGCGGTCCACCGCCCGCTCGCGGCGGCGGTCACGTTCTACGGGGGCGGGATCGAGGACGGGCGCTTCGGGGAGCCCTCTCAGCTCGAGGTCGCCACCAGCCTGCAGAGCCCCTGGCTGGGCCTGTACGGCGACCTCGACCCGTCGACACCGGTCGAGCAGGTGGAGCACCTGCGGATGGCGGTCTCCCTCGCCGACGTCGACACGGAGATCGTGCTCTACCCCGGGGTCGGCCACTCGTTCCACAACGACGCCCGACCGGACTCCTACGACGCCGCGGCCGCCCACGATGCCTGGGCCCGCACTCTCGCCTGGCTCGAGGCCCACGTCCCCCGGTAGCCTCGCGTCCACGCCAGCCAGCCAGCCAGTCCTGCCCGGCCCAGTCCCAGCCCAGTCAGCCCGTCCAGTCCCGACCCAGTCAGCCCGTCCAGTCCGGCTGCCGGCCGAGCCGCCGCTGGCGGTCCGTGCCTACCCGCGCACGGCAACCCATCGGGAAATCCCGCTGATCCCGCGCCGCCATGCAGCGCAATTCACGCAAACGCGGACAAAAACGGACGCGGAGTCAATAGACGATCCGCAAGAAGTACGGATTTCGGTCGCTGCAACAGCCAAAATCCTCACTCTTTACTCGGGGACAGCAGAGCTTCTTGCTCAGGGACAGGGGGCAGCGGAGCTTCTTGCTCGGGGACAGCGGAGCCCGAAGCTCGGGATTCCGCGCCGGGCGCCGGGACGACGAAGGTCCTCAGCTCTTCGGACGAGCGACGAGCCCAGACCGGTCCGGCAGGTCGCGAGGGGTGCCTGGTCAGTCCTGCCCGCCGGGCCGCACCGCCCGGTGCACGGCGACGATGCCGCCGCTGAGGTTGCGCCAGTTCACCCTCGTCCAGCCCGCCGAGCGGACGAGCTCCGCCAGCTCCGCCTGCCCGGGCCAGGCCCGGATGGACTCGGCGAGGTACACATAAGAGTCGGGGTTGCTGCTGACCGCCCGCGCCACCGCGGGCAGGGCGCGCATCAGGTACTCCATGTACACCGTGCGCACCGGCCGCCACACCGGCCGGCTGAACTCGCAGACCGCCAGCACACCGCCCGGCCGGGTGACGCGCAGCAGCTCGCCGAGGCAGACGTCGACGGAGGCGACGTTACGCAGCCCGAACGAGATGGTCACCCGGTCGAACGACTCGTCGGCGAAGGGCAGCCGCAGACCGTCACCCGCCGTGAGCAGCACCCGGCCGCCGACCGGACCGCCCGCGCCGGCGCCTGTGCCCGAGGCCGTCGTGGTCGCGGCCGTGGCGGCCGACCGCGCGCGGTCGGCGAGGCGCCGACGGCCCTCCGCCAGCATCCCGAGGGAGAAGTCGCAGGCCACCACGTCCGAACCGGAGTCCGCGAACGCCCGCGACGACGTGGCGGTGCCGGCCGCGACGTCGAGGACACGCAGACCGGGGGCCAGATCCAGCGCCCGCGCGGTGGCCGTCCGCCAGGTTCGGTCAAGGCCGGCCGACAGCACCGCGTTCGTCAGGTCGTAACGCCGTGCGACCTGGTCGAACATCGCGGCGACCTGGTCGGGCTTCTTGTCCAGTCCCGCTCGGCTCACTGGTTCATCCCTCTGTGCTCGCCATCGACGGTGCCTGCTCTACCCCGGTCCGGTCGACCGCCACCGCGATGCCGCTGCCGCTGCCACGGTCGGCTCCGCCGTCACGGCCGCCGTCGCTGCCACAGCCGCCGTCGCTGCCACAGCCGCCGTCGCTGCCACGGCCGCCGTCGCTGCCACGGCCGCCGTCGCGGACGCTGCCGGATACCACGGGGCTGCCGGCGATCGCCGCGGCGCTGGCGGCGGCTGCCGCGGCCTGCACCCGGTCCCAGTCGGTACGCGCGGCGGCCGCCGCCAGCCTCACCCGGGTGCCCTCGTCACAGAGCGCACCGGCCAGCCCGGCGGCGAACACCTCCCGCAGCGACACCCCGAGGCCCGCGGCGATCGCGTACTCCCGTTCGAGGTCGGTGCCGAACATCGCGGGGTCGTCCGTCGCCAGCGAGCAGCGCAGTCCGGCCGCGACCAGCGCGGGCAGCGGATGGTCGGCCAGGTCGCGCACGACGCCGGTGCGCAGGTTCGACACCGGGCAGACGTCCAGCACGATGTTCCGCTCGACGAGCTCCGCGACCAGGTCGGGGTCCTCCAGCGCGCGCACGCCGTGGCGGATCCGCCGTGCGCCCAGCGCGTGCAGCGCGCCACGCACCGACTCCGCCCCGGCAGTCTCCCCCGCGTGCGGGACGGCGGCGAGCCCCGCGTCGGCGGCGGCGGCGAAGACCGGCGCGTACGGCTCCGGCGGATAGCCCACCTCGGGGCCGCCGAGGCCGATCCCGACGACACCGCGGTCGACGAACCGCGACGACCAGCGCACGACGTCCATCGCGGCCTCCGGGGGGAGCACCCGGTCGATGTCGGGGGTTAGCCGCACCTCGACCCCGAACCGCTCGCGTGCCTCGCACGCGCCGTCCGCGTAGCCGGTGAAGATCTCCTCCCACGGCACGCCCCGGTGCACCCGGTACCAGGGGGAGAAGATCCCCTCCAGGTACACGGCGCCCTGCTCGGCCGCGCGGCGGGCGTAGTCGACGACGACCTCCCGGAAGTCGTCGGCCGTCCGCATGACGTGGGTGGTGAGGACCCAGACCTTGATGAAGTGGTCGAAGTCCCGGAACCGGTAAAGCTCGGCGATGCCCTCGACGGTGCGGGCCGGCAGCGCCTCGTTGTTGCGGCGGCCCATCGCGAGCAGCATCTCAGGCCGCACCGTCCCCTCCAGGTGGACGTGCAACTCGATCTTCGGCCCGGTCTCGGACACCGACCCGACCTCGGACGCCGACCCGTACGCGGACGCCGCAGGCCCAGAGGCCGCCGCGGCGGCCCGCTCGGGGGTCAGCTCGCCACCAGCGGCAGGGCCGTCGACGAGAAGTGGGAGGCCACCCGGTCGTCGACCGGGTCCAACGCCGGGTCGCTGTGCACGACGAGGTGCCGGTAGAGGGTGTCCCGCTGGGCCGGAATCCGCCCCGCCGAGCGGATCAGGTGGATCAGCTCGGCGCGGTTGGTCCGGTGCCGGGCACCGGCGGAGGAGACGACGTTCTCCTCCAGCATGACCGAGCCGAGATCGTCGGCGCCCATGTGCAGGGTGAGCTGCCCGACCTCCTTGCCGGTCGTCAGCCACGAGCCCTGCAGGTGCGCGACGTTGTCGAAGAACAGCCGCGCGACGGCCACCAGCCGCAGGTACTCGAGGGTGGTCGCCTGCGTCCGACCGCCCAGGTGGTTGTTCTCCGGCTGGTACGTCCACGGGATGAACGACCGGAAACCACCGGTACGGTCCTGGACGTCCCGGATCATCCGCATGTGCTCGATGCGCTCGGCGTTCGTCTCGCCGGTGCCCATCATGAACGTCGCCGTCGACTCCAGGCCGAGGCCGTGCGCCGTCTCCATCACCGACAGCCAGACATGACCCGGCTCCTTGAGCGGGGCGATCGCGTGCCGCGGCCGCTCGGTGAGGATCTCGGCACCGGCACCGGCGAAACTGTCCAGCCCGGCGTCACGCAGCCTGGTGATGACCTCCGCGTGCTCCAGGCCGGACGTCCGGGCGATGTGGACGACCTCGCTGGCCCCGAGCGAGTGCAGTGCCAGCTGCGGATACGCCGCCTTGATGCCGGCGAACGTCCGCTCGTACCACTCGATCCCGAACTCGGGATGGTGGCCGCCCTGGAGCATGATCTGCGTCGCCCCGAGTTCGACGGCCTCACCGCACTTGGCCACGATGTCGTCCAGCTCGCGCACCCAGCCCTCGGCGTGCTTCGGCGCCCGGTAGAAGGCGCAGAACCGGCAGGCGGTCACGCAGACGTTCGTGTAGTTGATGTTCCGGTCGATGATGTAGGTCGCGATCCCGTCGGGGAACCGGCGGCGGCGCACGGTGTCGGCGGCCAGGCCGAGCGCGTGCAGCGGCGCGGACGTGTAAAGCAGCAACGCCTCTTCCGGCGAGATCCGCCCGCCGTCGGCCGCGCGATCCAGCAGGGCGCGGATCTCGCCGTCAGCCACGCGGGCCGGACCCGCCGGGGACTCACCGTCGGCATCAACAAGGCTCACCCGTCAGATCGTACGACCTGTACCGCCTGGACCGATCGGAACGCGAGCGCACCCGCTCCCGGACAACCACGATCGGTTGTTGGCCGACGGCGGCCCGAAGCCACCGTTCGAAGACCCGAAGCCACCGCTCGAAGATCTGAGGATTCTGGTCGTGCCGGCGACCAGAATCCTCAGATCTTGCTCAACAGCAGCGACGGCACCGACGGTTCGCCAGTTCGCCCTGGCCGGATCCGGGCCTCCGGGGGCACCGGCCCGGGCGGAGGCGAGGCCCGGCCGCTCGCCGTCACGAGCTACGCAGAAGGGCCCAACCACCCGACTACTCAAAAGGGCCCGTAGTCCGACGGGTTGTCGCCGGAGCCGCGCCCCGCGCCACCGATCGGACCGGAGGGCCCGGTGCTCGGCGTGCTCGACGTGTGGCCCTGGCCGGTCGAGCCGCCGCCCGGTCCCCGGCCCTTGCCGGTGAACTTGCTGGTCAGGTGCTTGAACTTCTCCCGGTTCTCCGGCTTGTTCGCCACCGTCCGGGCCTTGTCGACCATCTCCTGGGCCTTGGGGCTGTGGAGCAGCTCCTGGACCTTGCTGGTGAAGTTCGCCATACCCTCGGTGTACCTGCGTCAGGCCCGGTTCATGCCGACAACCCCGCACGCGTGGAGACACGGCAGCGCCCGGGTCACCCCGAACCGTTCGGCAGCAGGCCCGAGAGCCCGCCGGGCAGGTCCTCAAGCCGGCTGCGCAGACTCTCGTCGCCCGCGGACGGAATCTCAATGTTGTCGTTGTTCAGCTCCGGGATCTGGTTACGCAGATCGTCGCTCTTGCCCCGGAACCGGTCGATGATCTCGTCGTCCACCGTGTCCCGGACCGAGGTGACGATCTTGTCCCAGATCTGCTGGCGCTTGTCGTCCACCATCGTCGCGATCTGGTCGGCCGCGGACAGCAGAAGCAACACCATCAACACGAAGATGATCGTCCGCTTGAACGGGATCCGCAGCCGCCACCGCCGCCGCGGACGGCGCGGCTCGCGGTAGGGAGCTGGTTCCGGCGCGGGCGGAGGCGCGGGCGGCGGGCGGTGCGCGTCACCATAGGGCGGACGGTGGGCGTCGCGGTACGCGGAGCGCGGGGCGTCCTCGTAGTAGGGGGCCGCGGGTGGTGCGGGTGGCGGCGCCGGGCGGGCGGCGCGCGGTGCGGCCTGCCCGGGGCCGGCCGAGCCCGCCGGGTAGGGGGCACCTGACCGGGCCAGGTCGGGTTGGTCGCCGTACTGGACGAATCCACCCTTGCGTCGACGCGCCGGCTGCGGACCGCCCGCGCCCGGCGCGGGCTGGCCGGGCTGGTATGCCTGGCCCGCCCCCGCGGAGCCGCCGCGGGCGGCATCCGGTGGTGCCTCCCACCAACGGCCACTGACGTCACCGGCGCCCGCGACCCGGGTCTGCGCCGGCCGCTGGGCCGCGCCGGCACCGTACGCGGCACCCGCACCCGCACCCGCGGCGCCCGCGCCCAGCCCGAGACCGGCCGCTGCCGCGGCGGCGGACCGGCTGCTGGGCCAGGTGTTGTCGATGACCTCGGTGGCCGCGACCCGGGGGTTCGCCTTGGCACCACCCCGGTCACCGAGCAGGCGCAGCAGCAGCTGCTCCGCGGACGGACGGCGCCGCGGATCACGATGCAGGGCGGAGCTGACGATGCCGGCCAGCGCGGGCGGAACCTGGCGCAGATCGGGTTCGGTGGTGAGCACCCGCTCCGACATCTCCAGGTAGGTGCCGTCGCCGTAGGGGTGGTCACCGGCCGCGGCATACGCGACGAGCAGGCCCCAGGCGAAGACGTCGGTGGCCGGGCCTACCGGCGCCGTGCCCTCCATCTGCTCCGGGGCCATCCAGCCGACCGAGCCCAGGACCAGCCCGGTCTGGGTCCTCCCGCTGACCGCGTCGAGCGCGCGGGCGATCCCGAAGTCGATCACCCTGGGGCCGGAGTAGGACAGCAGGACGTTGCTCGGCTTGAGATCGCGGTGGACGATGCCAGCGCCGTGGATCGCGGTCAGCGCCGAGGCGACACCCACGGCCACACCCTGCAGGGTCGACAGCGGAAGCGCCCCGGATTCGTCCACCACCCGGTCGAGGCGGGCGCCGTCGATGAACTCGGTGACCAGGTAGGGGCGGCGCGCGTGCGGGTCCGCGTCGAGGACCTGTGCGGTGCAGAAGGGAGCGACCCGGCGCGCGGCGGCGACCTCGTCGGCGAAACGGTCCCGGAACTGGGGATCCACCGCGAGATCCGACCGGATCACCTTGATGGCCACCTTGCGGCCCTGCTGGTCGAGGGCGAGGTAGACCCGGCCCATGCCACCGGCACCCAGCCGGCCGATCACCTCATACCGCCCGATCGACGTCGGATCGTCCGGGTGCAGAGGTTCTCCCTGCGACCGGAGGGCCGATCGGTCCGCCACGTCTCGCCCGCTCTCCGCTCGTCGGCGCGGCCACGAACGACGCGCCCGGTGTTCGCGCGCATCGCGCGAACACAGCCATCATCACGCTTCGGCGGCGCCCATGACAGACCTCCGAACCCGGGTCATGAAACGCATCGCCGACCGCGACGCTAACGCGCCCGCGACCGCGCGGCCGTGCGCTGTCCGCATTCCGACGCCGCGGCGCCGACCGGTAGCCTGATCGGCACGATCTCGCTGGTCGCGTTCTCGCGAGAAGCGGAGGAAGCGGAGAAAGAGGCCGGCTTCGGCGCGGGCCTGGCGCTTCGGGCACCCGGCGAGGAGAGAGCCTACCTGCGGCCGCCGACGGGACAGGGCCGGCGGCAGCAGGTACGGGAAGAGCACACCATCGCCGACCCGCCCATGTCGAACGCCTGTTCACACCATTGGGGAGTGAAAGCCCGTTCTCGTGGGCTTGCACGGACTTCGACCACCCGGGCGTGTTACTCAACCGGGTGGTCGGGGCGATTCGCCCGGTATTCTCCCGCTCCGCCCGATACCTGCCGTGGCTCCGGCCCCATCTCCCCCGGTCCCCCAGCGGCGGCGCAGGGCGGGCGGCGGCAGACTTGAGGTCATGCGCGGTCTACTGGTGATCGGACACGGCTCACGCCGAGACGAGGCGAATGCCATGGTGATCGAGCTCGCGCGCGCGCTCGGCCGCGGCGGCGACCCCGTGGGCGAGGAGCTGTTCCACGCCGGCACGGCAGACGCGGGCTCGCCAGACGCAGGCACAGCAGACGCAGGCACGGCGAGCGCGGGCACGGCGAGCGCGGGCACGGCGAGCACCGCACCGGCCTGGCAGGCGGTGGAACCCGCCTTCCTCGACGTCGTCCACCCGGACATCGCCCAGGGCTATGCCGCGCTGGTCCGTGCCGGCTGCTCGGAGATCATCGCGCACCCGTTCTTCCTGTTCGAGGGCAACCACACCACCCGCGACATACCCGCGGCACTGGCCGCCGCCCAGGCGGAGCACCCCACGACCCGCTGGACGATCACCCGCCCGCTCGGGCTGCATGCGGGCGTCGTACAGGCGGTGCGGGCCCGCATCGACGACGCCGTCGGCCGGCTCGGCCCCGGCTACTACCCGGGTGTCGGCCGACCGGTCACAAGCTCGCCGACGACCGCCGCGAGGGGGTAGATCCCGGGCTCCGCCGGCACGGCGTCCACCCGCAGCCCCACCGCCTCGCAGGCCTCGACGGTCCGGCGGCCCATGGCAGCGACCCGGACGGTGTCGGGCAGCGGCCCGTACAGCTCGAACAGGCAGCGCGCCGCGGTCGAGGAGGCGAGCGCGACGGCGTCGAGGTCACCGTGCCGCAGTTCCTCGGCGATCCTCGGGTCCGGCTCCGCCGCGACGTCCGTGAGCAGCCTGACCCGGCGCAGCGTCCGAATCCCCGCCGGCGGCGGCGCCGACCCGCAGATCACCACCCGCAGCCCCGGCACAGGCACCTCGGTCACCACTCGGTTGGCGACCTGGACCTCGGCCGAGGAGCGCACCGAGACGAGTCCCAGCGCGTCCAGGGCGGCGGCGGCCGAGTCGGAGGCGGCGATGAGGGTCAGACCGGCGAGGGCCCGTACGTCGGCGCCGGCCGCACGCAGCAGCGTCACGGTCGCCGCGACCTCGTCCGCGTCCGCCAGCACCAGGCCGTCCGCGCCCGGCAGCGCCTCCCGCAGGGCGGCGCCGTCGGTGGCCGGGACGAGACGGCTGACCACGGTCTCGACCGCCTCCGCGCCGAGCTCGCGCAGCCTGCGGGCGAGCAGGCTGTGCCGAGCCCGCGTCCGCGGCACGAGCACTCGGACGCCCGCCAGCGGCCCGGTGGGCCCGGTGACCGTCGATCGGTCGCCGCCGGTATCGGCCGCCGAGCCCACCGCCGCCTGATCAGGCAGAACGGCGGCGTCGCGCCGAGCCGCGACCGGGCCGACCACCAGCACGGCCGGTGAGCGCAGCCGAAAGGCGACGGCGTCGACGGCGATGGACTCCAGCGTCGTCCGCAGCACCCGCTGGGCGGGCGTCGTCCCACGTTCGATGACAGCGGCCGGGGTCTCCGGCGGACGTCCGCCGCGCAGCAGGGCGTCGGCGATGTCGATCAGTCGGGCGACCCCCATGAGCACGACGACCGTGGCGCGTGAGGACGCCAGCGCAGCCCAGTCCACCGTCGAGTCGGGATGACCCGGCGGGACGTGGCCCGACACGATGGTGAGGTCCTGCGCCACCCCGCGATGGGTGACGGGAATGCCGGCGTAGGCCGGCGCGGCGATCGCGGAGGTCACACCGGGGACCACGGTGGCGCGGATACCGGCGGCGGCGCAGGCCTCGGCCTCCTCACCACCGCGGCCGAGCAGGAACGGGTCACCGCCCTTGAGCCGCACCACCATCGCACCGGTTCGGGCCTCAGCCACCAGGATCTGGTTGACCTCGTCCTGGCTGCGCGATCGCGTCGGGCTCTTGCCGACATGGATGATGCGAGCGTCCGGCCGGACCACGTCGAGCAGCACGGCCGCGGCCAACCGGTCGGCGACCACCACGTCCGCGGCGGCGAGCAGCTCGCGGCCACGGACCGTCAGCAGCCCGGGATCACCCGGCCCGGCACCCACCAGCCAGACCTCACCAGGGCCGCCGCGGCCGGTGCTCGGGCGCCCGGTCGTCGTGGGCTCCAGGGCCGAGGCCGAGCCCGGGGCCGGGGCCGATCCAGGTTGATGGGCGCCCGGCCCGATCATCGCGAGAACCACGGCGTGCACGGTACAGGCCAGAGGTCACCGCAGGTCGGGGTCACCATCAGCTACGAGCTGCCGCTGCTGCCGAGCAGTACCTGAGGATCGTGGTCACCGGAACAACCAAGATCCTCAGATCCTCAGGCTGCGGCTACGAGCTGCCGCCGCCGGAGGCCGCTGTACTAGTGGATGCCGCACTCGGTCTTGCTGGTGCCGGCCCAGCGGCCGTCCCGGCCGGTGCCCCGCCTGGTGCACGGCCAGCAGCCCACCGAGTCGTAGCCGTCGCTGAGCAGCGGGTTGACGATCACGTTGTGCTCCTGGACGTACCGGTTGACGTCCTCGTCCGTCCACGCGGCCAGGGGAAGCACCTTGACCTTGCCGCGGCGCTGGTCCCAGCCGATGACCGGCAGGTTGCGCCGCCCCGCCGACTCGGCGCGGCGGGAGCCGGCGGCCCAGGCCCGGTACGGCGCGAGCGCACGGTCCAGCGGGACGACCTTCCGCATCCGGCAGCACAGGTCCGGGTCGCTCTCGTAGAGCCGCGGGCCGTGCACGGCGTCCTGCCCGGCGACGGTGAGCTGCGGGCTCGCGCTGATGATCGGCAGGGAGTAGGTCTGCGCGACGGCGTCGCGGGTGCCGATGGTCTCGGCGAAGTGGTAACCGGTGTCGACGAAGATCACCGGAACGTCCGACCGGATCCGCGACAGCATGTCGGCGAGAACCGCCTCGGCCATGGAGGCCGCGACAGCCAGCCCGGCGCCGAACTCCTCCACCGCCCAGCCGAGGATCTCCTCGGCTGGCGCGCCTTCGAGCTCCTCGCCGGCCCGCAGTGCCCGGGCCTTCAGCGCGGCATCCATCAGTTCGTCTCCTCCACGTCCGACGGCGCTGCGGCGGTGCCGTTCGCCGAACCCGGTGTTCTGGCCGTCGTCCCGACGGCGACGTCCCTGCTGGTCTGATCGGGGCTGCTGTGATCGGGTGTCGCCGCTACCAGCGCCGTGAGGCTGAGCCGGAAAGCCCGCCGGCAGGCCCGGCAGGCCCAGTGCCCGTGCCCCTCGCCCGTACCGCCCGGGGCGGGCTCGGGTACGAGCTCCTCCTCGCCGCAGTACGGGCAGTAGAAGGGGACGGCACGGGCGCTCACGTCGCGCCTCCTGAGGCGCCGTGGCTGGGCGCCGTCAGCAGCGCCTCGTCGGCGTGCTCCGCCCAGTCGGCGAACGTGTCGCCGTCGGACCGGTTCGCCTGGTAGGTCTCCAGCAGCCCGACGACATAGTCGACGAGGCCGTCCGCGGTCACCTTGAGCCCACGGGACTTGCGGCCCAGCCGGGAACGGGTGCCGAGGTGCCCACCGAGGTGGACCTGGAAGCCCTCGACCATCTCGCCCTTGTCGTCGGGGACGAGGGAGCCCTTGAGGCCGATGTCCGCCACCTGGAAGCGGGCGCAGGCGTTCGGGCACCCGTTGATGTTGATGCCGATCGGCTCGTCGAAGTCCGGCAGCCGGCGCTCGAGCTCGAGGATGAGGTCGCGGGCGTTGCCCTTGGTCTCGACGATCGCCAGCTTGCAGAACTCGATGCCGGTGCAGGCCATCGTGCTGCGGCGGAACACGCTCGGCTTCACGACCAGGTCGAGCTCGGCGAGCTCGGCCTCGAGCGCGTCGAGGTCGCTCTCCGGCACGTCGAGGATCACCAGCTTCTGCATGGTGGTCGCCCGGATCCGGCCCTGGCCGAAACGGTCCGCCAGGTTCGCGACGGCGGTGAGGATGGTGCCGCTCACCCGGCCGGCCCGGGGTGCGAAACCGACGGCGAAGCGCCCGTCGCGCTGGCGGTGGATCCCGATGTGGTCGCGCCCCTCGTTGCGCGGCGGAGGCGGCGGCGGGCCGTCCGGCAGCGGCGAGGCGAGGTACTCCTTCTCCAGGGTCGACCGCACCCACTCGACACCCATGTCGGCGACGAGGAACTTCAGCCGGGCCCGGGTCCGCATCCGCCGGTACCCGTAGTCACGGAAGAGCTGGATGACGCCGTGCCACACCTCGGCCACCCGGTCGGGCGTCACGAACGTGCCGAGGCGCACGCCGAGCTTCGGGTTCGTCGACAGGCCGCCGCCGACCCACAGGTCGTAGCCGGCGCCGAGCTCGGGGTGCACCACGCCGACGAACGCGATGTCGTTGATCTCGTGCAGGGTGCACTGGTCCGCGCAACCCGACATCGCGCTCTTGAACTTGCGCGGCAGGTTGGACAGTGACCGGTCCCCCACGAACCGCTCGACGACCTCGTCGATCACGCCGGTGGCGTCGATGACCTCGTCGTCGTCCACGCCCGCCAACGGGCAGCCGAGGATGACCCGGGGCGTGTCGCCACAGGACTCCTCGACCGTCATCCCCGCGGCCTCGAGCGCGCCCCAGATGGCCGGCACGTCCTCGATGCGGATCCAGTGCAGCTGGATGTTCTGGCGGTCGGTCACGTCGGCGACGTCGCGCCCGTACCGGGTGGAGATGTCCCCGATGACCCGAAGCTGATCGGACGTCAACCGGCCGCCGTCGAGGCGGATGCGCTGCATGAAGTAGCGGTCGTCGAGCTCCTCGGGCTCCAGCACGGCGGTACGCCCGCCACTGATCCCCGGCCGGCGCTGCGTGTAGAGCCCCCACCAGCGGAACCGACCGCGCAGGTCCTGCGGGTCGATCCCGTCGAAGCCCGTCTGCGGGTAGAGGTTCAGAATGCGGTCACGGACATCGAGACCGTTCTGGTCCTTCTTCATCCGCTCGTTGGCGTTCAGCGGCTCGGTGTAGCCCAACGCCCACTGGCCCTGCCCCTTCGGTCGGGACGGAGCGTTCGAGCGCGCGGCACGCGGGTTCGGAGCAGGAGAAGTCATGGTATCTCTCGGTGAGCAGGGTCCACCCAGGCGTGACACGCCGAGGTGGGCGGAGTCAGCGGGAGCGGCGACAGCCGGCGCTGGAGACGCGCAACAGGTCGACGTGGAGACGCGCGACCAGGCGAGGGTCGATGGGACCGACATCAGTCGGCCGCGGCATGGGCCCGACCCGCGAGGGGGCCCCGAGGCCTGACAGCCCGGCCACAGGGAACGCGCCAGCACGCCGGCGCCGAGCGACCATCCGCCGCTCGCCCGACGGCTCCAGCGCGTGGACCCGGGCAGTCACGCTGGCCATGTTCCCACAGATGAGGCGCAGACGTCGTGGATACGTCGTCACACCTCATCTGGGTCACAGGCCAGCCACAACCGGCAACCAAGTCCACGTTCGGGCGGGGCGGGTTCCGACCCCGGGCAGGGCTCAGACCAGACGGGGCCTGCGACACATCTGGCGAATCCGGTCCAGCAGGGCCCCGGTGGACAGGTCCTTCTCCATGAGCTCGTCGGCACCGAGCGCCATGGCCTCCTCACGCAGGCTTCGCTCCGAGAAGCCCGTGAAGATCACCACTCGCGCCTCGGGCACGGCCCGGCGGACGCGTGGCAGCGCACCGAGCCCGTCGAGGACGGGCATCGCCACGTCCAGCAGCACCAGGTCCGGCTCCGTCCGGGCGACGACCTCGACCGCTTCGGCACCGTTGGCCGCCCGGCCGACCACGGTGAAGTCCGGCTCGGTGTCGAACAGGAGGCACAGAAGCTCGCGGAGCCCGTCGGCGTCGTCCGCGACGACCACACGGTAGGGACCCCGCCGGCCGCCGCGGCCGCGGGCCACCGAAACCCGGTGCGCCGCCCCGGCGATACCGACCTCGGGGAGGCCGGCCGCCGAGACACCAGCCTCAGGGACATCAACCCCGGGGACATCAACCCCAGTGAGGTCGATCTCCTCATCCGTCGACGGCCAGGAGTCCATCACTCGTCTTTTGTACGCGCTACCCGGCGCCGCGCCCATCGTCATTCGGGATGGTTCCACGGTATGACCCAAACGCGCTGGACACCCACCCGTTCGCTCCGGCTTGAAGCCCCTCTCGGGCCATCCACTCCGGATACCCGCGACACTGCGACGAATTGTGGCGACGCGACGGCGACCAACGCTTTTTCGGTCCCATTTCCGGCGCGTCAATAAAAACGCCCAGCACACAACCAATTCACAATAGAACGGCGCCCAACGGCACGGGCGCGAGACGCGCGGCGGGGCGCCGATCCAGCTCGCGACACAACGACATGGACCGCGGGAGCACCTCACACCCTAAGCCGTGAACAGCCGTCCGACTACGAAGAGTAGCCATCACGAAGGCAACACCGCTACCACAGGCCCGCACGAGAGAGGTAACTGTCCGTGTCCGGGACCTTTGACCCAAGGCACTCCTTGTGCCAGGAGGAGTATTGTCATCACTCCAGGTGATGCTTCACCCGGTCACCTCTACGCACAGGTACAGCTAGCCGCAGGCGCAGCAGCGTCAGAGACAACCCAAGCAGACACAGATAACCCCGTACGCACACGGTGGCAGGCATCGGATTGTCCGGAGCGTGGGCGCGACCTCAGCCAGGGAGCATCCACCCCGTCGTCAACGGTGTCGCCACGCCCCCACGACAGTGAGCGGGCAGCCGACGACAGCGGCGCACGACCGGCGTTTCATCCGCCCCGCCCACTGGATGAAGCACGCCGGAGTGGTCGCGTCTCGGAGCCCCGGGCAGCGGAAGGATCGGCGCACATGCGGCAACGGAGCCGGGGCCGGCAGGGTTTGAGTACCGCGGAGGACATGCTCCCGACGGAGATCCGACGGCGCCGTTGCGAACGTGGCCTGACCCGGGAGGAGCTTGCTGGCCGGACTGGTTACAGCCGCCAGTACATCAGCCAGTTGGAGCAGCCCAGCCGCGGCATCCCGGCCCGGCCGGTCCTGGCCGCGGTGGACGCGGCACTGGAAGCCGGCGGCGCACTCGTCGACCTGCGTGAGGCTGCCGTCGCCGAACGCGCCGAACGGCGCGGGCAGCAGCCGGACGCCGAGGTCGAATCCCGCCGTCGGATCGGCGACCTGCTCGACCACCGTCGCTCCGATCGCGAGCTGGACTATCTCGACCGGCTTGCCGCGGATCTCATCGCCGCCGCGGACGCGCTGGAACCGGCCGACGTCACCGCCCGGGTGCTCGACCAGCAGACCTTCGTCGACCAGCTCCTGGCGACCCCGATGCTGCCGCACCAGCAGTTCCGGCTCTTCATGATCGCCGGCCACCTCGCAGGCCTGCTGGCGATCTCCCTGCTCGACATGGACGAGCTGGCGAAGGCGAGCACCTGCTGCCTGGAGGCCGCGGTCTTCACCGAGCTGACCGGGCACGAAGGGCTACGAGCGTGGACGCTGGCGATCAACAGTCTCATCGACGCCGCGGCCCGGCATGCGGACGAGACCGGAGCCTCGGCGGTGGCGGGCGCGGGGGCAACGGCCGAACGCTCGGAGCCGAGGCTGGTGACGGCGCGAACTGTCAGGAATCCTGACATCGGCTCGGGGAGTCGCGCTTCTCGGCCGCCGGCCAGCCGCGACCCCGACCTGGCGCTGGAAACACCTCCCCGTAACTCCGGGTACACCGACGAGCAGCAGAACCGTGGGGAGCCTCCGCTGGCGAGTGGCCCGTCCGACGCCCGTCCGGTGCTCCCCCACCGGCAGGCCGAGGAACTCTCGTCACTGTCCGCATCCAGTTTCGGCGATTCGCCGTTCGGCCCGTCGCCGAGCGTCGACGAGATGTTGATTGCTCCGGGCGGGCGCGCGACTCCGCCCCGGCTGATCGCTCTCGTCAAAAGGCGGATCGCTCGCTTCGCCACGGCGTCGGCCCAGCGAGCTACTCCACCGGTGGGCATCTCCCAGGCTTTCCGCCCGCCGGTCTGAATCTATAGACCGATTGATCCTTTTTCGTCGCGACCCATACCTGCGGCATCCCCGACCAGGCACCGTGAGACGAAGAAGGATCATTGATCGAAGCGATCGAGGAAACGTGGTCCCGCCGCGCCGATTATCGGCGACGGTGCGTCACACCGCGGCGAAAATGATCTCGTCGAGTGGGGGTGCGTCACCACGCGCCGCCGCCCGGCGGGCGAATTCGAGAATCCCCGCCTGCTGCCTGGCTCCCAGGCGAAAATCCAGGGTCGTGAAGTAGCGCGCGAGGGTCGCGGGGTCGAAAACCTCGAACCTCGCCGCCCGCCGGGCAACCTCGTCCACCTCACGCAGCGCCACATCGAGGCTCGACCGGAACGCGGCGTGCACCTCCTTGACCACTCCAGGGTGGTCGGTGGCGAAGGAACGCCGCGCGGCCCAGACCGCGAAGACCATCGGCAGGCCAGTCCATTCGCGCCATTCGTTTCCGAGGTCGACGACCTGGAGGGGGTGGCCCTCACCGGCCCGCTCCGCGTCGTAGGTCGCCCGCAGCGCCACGTCACCGATGGTCACAGCCGCATCGGCCTCACGCAGCATCAGCGGAATCTCCGGCGGCATCGTGACGTACTCCGGCCGCAGCCCCCATCGCTGCTCGAACAGCATCCGGGCCAGCAGCACGCTCGTCCGGGACGTCGACCCCAGCGCGACGGTGCGGATCTGCTCGAACGGGACAGCGCTGCTGACGACGACGGACAGCACCGGGCCATCCGAACCCACGGCCAGGTCAGGCAGGAGGACGAGCTCGTCCGCGTGCCTCAGGTACTCGACCAGGCTGATCGGGCCGATGTCGAGATCGCCGGCGACCAGGGCTTCGTTGAGCCGGTCCGGGGAGTCCTTGGTCAGATCCAGGTCGAGCAGCGCGTCGGAATGGACCAGACCCCAGTACAGCGGAAGACAGTTGAGGAACTGGATATGGCCGACCCTCGGTCGCGCGGCCCGCGCCAGGAGCCCGGCCTCCGTCAGCACTCCCACGGCCTGCTCAGGCACTCCCGCGCGGGTCGGCGCCGCCGGCCGCGTCTGGGCCCCGACCTGCTCGGGCACCCCGACGTGCTCACGCGCCCCGGCCCGGCCCGCTGTCTCCGGCGGCCGTGCCCACGGCGCCGGGTCCGCCGCCGTCATCTGGACTCGCCGCCGCGCCGCGCGGCAACGCTGTCCAGCACTGCCCGGCGCTGCCGCAGCGCGAGTGGATAGCTGAGCAGCCCGCTGACAACCAGCGCAAGGGCGAAACCGAGCAGGCCACCCACACCGACGAGCAACAGCACCGCGAGAACCGCCGCGAAAAGCGCGGCGCGGATCGCGAAATACCGCAGGTTGAGGCCCCACATGCCGACCTCGCCAGCCGGCCGCTGGCTCCCTCGCGATCCAGCGCGACGCGGCAGGCGGGACACCGGACCGGCCGGCGGTACGTCGTCAGCGGACATCATGCGCTCCGGTTTCTGGAGGTACGGCGTGCTCGGCGGCGTACCCAGCCAAGGCGCTGCAGCAACGCCGGATAGAAGCCCAGCCCGAGAAAGATGATCAGCAGCCCGAGCAGACCGGCCGGGCCGATCGCGAGGCCGGCCCAGCGCAGCAGGCTGTAGGCGACCAGCCCCGGGACGAGGATCACCAGGAACGCCAGCACGAAGATCGAGCCCATGCCGGGCGCACCCGCCGGCCGGTTCGGACGAGCCTGACCGGCCCGCACAGGGCCCGCCGCGCCGCCCGAGGGGCCACCAGATCCGGACACAGCCACCGCCTCGGCCCGCACGGGCCCAGCCTCGCCCCCGGCAGGGCCGGCCGGGGATCTCTCGTCGCTGGTCATGACCGGTCAGGCGTCGATCGCGACGGGCTTGTCCCGCCTGGTGGAGTCCGGACCGTCGTAGGTACGAATGACCCGGTAGCGGGTGTCCCGCTCGACCGGGCGGAACCCGGCGTCGCGGATCACGCCGAGCAGGTCGTCACGGGTCATCGTGGTGGGCGTGCCGAACCCGTCCGCATCATGTGTGATCTTGTATTCGACCACCGACCCGTCGAGGTCGTCCGCGCCGAAGTTGAGCGCGAGCTGGGCCGTGGTCAGCCCGTGCATCACCCAGAAGCACTTGATGTGGTCGACGTTGTCGAACAACAGCCTGGAGACGGCGAAGGTCTTCAGCGCCTCGGCGCCCGTCGCCATCGGCTGCCCCATCAGCCGGTTCCGCGGATCCCCCACCGAGTCGTGCTGGAAGCGCAGCGGGATGAACACCGCGAAGCCACCGGTCTCGTCCTGCAGCTCACGCAGGCGAAGCACGTGGTCGACCCGGTGCCGCGGCTCCTCGACGTGCCCGTAAAGCATGGTGCACGGTGTCCGCAGGCCCTTGGCGTGAGCGAGCCGGTGGATCCGCGACCAGTCCTCCCAGTGGGTCTCGTGCCCGACGATGTGCTGCCGGACCTCCCAGTCGAAGATCTCCGCGCCGCCGCCCGTCAGGGACTCGAGGCCGGCGTCGATGAGCTCGTCGAGGATCTCGTCGGCAGGCAGGCCGCTGATCTTCTCGAACCAGTGGATCTCGGTCGCGGTGAAGGCCTTGAGCGCGACGCCGGGCAGTGCCTTCCCCAGCTCGCGCAGCGAGCGCGGGTAGTAGCGCCACGGCAGGGTCGGGTGCAGGCCGTTGACGATGTGCAGTTCGGTGATACCGGCCGGCTCCATCTCCTTCGCGAGCCGCACCGCCTCCTCGATACGCATCGTGTAGGCGTCCGACTCGCCGGGCTTGCGCTGGAACGAGCAGTAGGCGCAGGACGCGGAGCAGACGTTCGTCAGGTTGAGATGCCGGTTGACGTTGAAGAAGGTCTGGTCACCGTTCTTCCGGGTCCGCACCTCGTGAGCAAGCCCACCGAGCCAGGCGAGGTCGTCGCTGGCATACAGCGCCTCGCCGTCGGCCCGGCTGAGCCGGGCTCCTTCGTGGACCTTGGCTTCGATCTCTCGCTTGAGCCCGGCATCCATGGATCCCAGACTAGCGCCGCGGACCGTCGGGCCATGGCGGTCACATCCGCCATCAGAGCCGTGACGCAGGACGCAGTTCGTTCCCACCTGCCCCGAAAGTGGACGTCAGCCGCCCGACGGGGGTCCCGGGGGCCCTCGTCACGGGAACGCTCGGCGGCCCGGCGCTGCATGCGCCCCAATGGCCAGGTGAGCAATCCCGCGACCGCGAAGGCGATGATGAGCGCCAGCACCAGGTTGACGCCCGCGACGATGAGGACCACGGCAAGGACCACCAGAACGACCAGCCGGGCCAGAAAGTACGGCAGCTGGACACGCAGGTCGGGGGCGACCTCGGCCGGCTTCCCGGACTGCGCCGCCTTACCGGGCTGAACTGCCTTACCGGGCTGAACTGCCTTACCGGGCTGCACCGCCTTACCGGACTGCACCGCCTTACCGGACTGCACCGCCCTACCGGGCTGCACCGCCCTACCGGGCTGTGCCGCCGGCCCGCGCCCCGGCTCCGGCTCCGGCTGCCCCTTCATGGAACGCCCCGCGGCCGGCCCCTTCCGGGCTGCCGACTTCCCGGTGCTCCCCGGCCGCTCCGTCCGCCTCCCTGCCATGGCCCCTGTCCGCTCCTCATCGCCTCGGGTGGCCGCGGTGAGCGGCCTGTTCATGCGGTCTGTTGTACCCGGATCGGGCCCACCCGGGTCAGGTCGGATCGGGCTGGGGCCCGGCCGCGGCGGAGCGGGCCTCGCCCAGGGTGCCCGTCCAGCGGCGGAACAGGTCGTTGGGCACCCCGGCGGCGTCGAGGACCCGGCCCGCGACGAAGTCGGCAAGGTCGTCGACGTCGCGGGCGCCCGCGTAGAAGCCCGGGCTCGCCGCCGCCACGACCGCGCCGGCGGCATCGAGATCGAGCATGTGGCGCAGCGTCGCGCGGGTGTAGGGCATCTCCCGGGGCACCACGACGAGGCGCCGCCCCTCCTTGAGGGTGACGTCGGCCGCGCGTTGCAGCAGGTCCTTGGACAGGCCGAGCGCGACCCCGGCGAGCGACGCCGTGCTGGCCGGAACGACGATCATGCCGCGGGTCGGGTACGACCCGCTGCTGGGGCGCGCACCGAGATCGGCCGGTGGATGCACCTCGACCAGGCGGTCTATCCGGGCGCTCACCTCGTCGGCGTCCCGTCGGCGTGTCCCGTCGGCGCGCCTGCCCAGCCAGGTCGACAGCGGGTCGAGCCAGGCGGCGTCGCGCCAGCCGATGCCCGTCTCGTCCAGCAGGGTGAGCCGGGCGGCACGGGAGAGCACGAGATCGACCGGCAGCTGGGCCGCGAGCAGACCCCGCAGCACAGCGGCCGCGTACGGGGTTCCGCTGGCACCGCTGACCCCGACGATCCACGGCACCCTGACCACCTCGCCGGCTGCCATGGCGGCCGTACCGGCGGTGGCGGCCGTGGCATTCGTCCCGCCGGTTGGCACGTTGCCGCCCGTCAAGCTCAGGCGCCGAGGCCGCGGTCGATCAGGTCCACCAGGGCGAAGGCGAACAGGGTGATCCCGACGAACCCGTTGGCGGTGAGGAAGGCGCGGTTCACCCGGGAGAGGTCGGTCGGTGACACGATGCTGTGCTCGTAGCAGAACGCGGCGGCGGTCAGTGCCAGGCCCGCCCACCACCAGACACCGAAGTCCTCGACCAGGCCGAACCAGACGAACAGTGCGAAGGTCACGACATGGGTCACGACCGACGCGGCCAGCGCGGCCCGGACCCCGAAGCGGGCGGGCACGGACCGAACGCCGATCCGCCGGTCGACCTCGGCATCCTGGCAGGAGTAGATCAGGTCGAAGCCGCCGATCCAGGTGCCCACGGCCAGCCCGAGCAGCACCGCCGGCCAGGACCAGGTGTCTGTGATCGCGATCCACGCGCCGACCGGGGCCACCGCCTGCGCGATCGCCAGCACCGCGTGCGGGAAGTCCGTGAAGCGCTTCGCGTACGAGTAGACGATCAGCGGTGCGACCGCGACCGGAGCGAGCGCGAGGCACAGCCACGACAGCATCGCGGCCGAGCCGAGGAACACCGCCAGCGCGACGATCGACCCGACCACCGCGGTGCGCACCGACACCACACCGGTGACGAGCTCCCGGCCCGCCGTCCGCGGGTTCCGGGCGTCGATCGCCCGGTCGATGATGCGGTTGGTCGCCATCGCGAACGTGCGTGCCGCCACCATCGCGACCGTCACCAGCGCGAGATCACGCCAGTGGACGGACCGGGACATGTCGAAACACGCCGCGAACGCGGCCACGTAGGCGAACGGCAACGCGAAGACCGAGTGCTCGATGACGACCAGCCGCAGGAAGGCCCGCACCCGGCTGTGGGCCGGGCCATCGGACGCACGTCCCGGCAGACCGGACGCGCCGGACGCGCTGGACGTCCCGGAGGCGCTGGGCGCGAACGCGGCGTCGCTCACAGGCCGTACTCCTTCCACCGCCGGGTCACGGTCTCCCGGACGGCCTCGTCCATCACGATCTCCTCGGGCCAGCCGCCGTCGCGCCGGTAGCCCTCGGTCGGCAGCTTGCGGGTGGCGTCGACCCCGATCTTGCCGCCGTAGAACTGCTCGTAGGAGGCGTGGTCGAGGTGGTCCACCGGCCCCACCGTGGTGACCAGGTCATGCGCGTAGTCCACATTGCCGAAGGCCCGCCAGGCCACCTCGTGGTAGTCGTGCACGTCACAGTCGGCGTCGACGACGACGATCAGCTTCGACAGCGACAGCAGGCCGGCCCCCCAGACCGCGTTCATGACCTTCTGCGCGTGCTTGGGGAAGCGCTTCTCGATCGACACGATCGCGCAGTTGTGGAAGACCCCGGCCTCGGGCAGGTCGTAGTCGACGATCTCAGGGATCATCATCCGGATCAGTGGCAGGAAGATCCGCTCGGTGGCCTTGCCCATCGGCCCGTCCTCCTGGGGGGGACGCCCGACCACGATGCTCTGGAAGACGGGGTCGCGCTGCATCGTCATCACGTCGATGTGCAGGGCGGGGAACGGCTCGATCGGGGTGTAGAAG